>JAJAZO010000067.1 GCA_026785745.1 Chitinophagaceae bacterium
ACATTCCTCCGGCGAACAAATAACTTCAATAAGAATTAACCCTGCCAAACAATCCCCAATCAATCTTCCTAATTCAAAAATTCCCTGGGCAGATGTTGGTTATTACTTAGATTCCCGTCCTTCCTTCACCTTCGATCCACTTTTTCATGCCGGTACCTATTATGTGCAGGAAGAAAGCAGTATGTTTTTGGAACAGGCATTAAAGCAAACTGTTGATTTGACAAAATCAATTAAGGTGCTTGATTTATGTGCAGCACCGGGAGGCAAATCAACACATATTCAATCACTCATTTCAAAAGATAGTTTGCTGGTCAGCAATGAAGTGATTCGGTCAAGGGCCAATGTGTTAAAAGATAATATCATCAAATGGGGATGTGAAAATGTAATGGTCACTAATAATGATCCGAAAGACTTTTCAAAACTGGAAAACTATTTTGATGTAATAGTAGTAGATGCACCCTGTAGTGGCAGCGGTCTTTTTCGCCGTGACCCGGAAGCTATTAATGAATGGAGCGAAAACAATGTGCAGCTATGCACACAGCGGCAGCAACGGATATTGTCAGACGTTTGGCCTGCTTTAAAAGAAAATGGAATTCTTATCTACTCTACCTGTTCATATTCGAATGAAGAAGACGAAGAGATTATTCAATGGCTCATTGAAAATTTATCCATTGTCCATTGTCCATTGTCTATTGATAAAAGTTGGGGAATAGTAGAGTCAGCAGGCGGCTACCGCTTTTGGCCGGATAAAATTAAAGGCGAAGGCTTTTTCTTAGCCTGTTTTAAAAAGAAAGATGGCGAAGAAGAAGGTTCATTCAGGTACAAAAAGAAACCAGAGCCTTTAACGAATAAAGAAATGCAGATGGTAGAACGATGGATGAAGAAAGATAACCTGCATTTTATTAAACATATAAATACCGTTTATGCCTGGCCCGAACAGCAGGTAAAGGATTTTAGTTTTTTGCTGGAGCAACTTCGGGTCATATACTCCGGCACATTAAGTGGAGAGCTGATGCGGGATAAATTAGTACCTGATCATGCCCTGGCAATGAGTAATTTGGTGATTGATACAATTCATCAAACAGAGTTGAATTATGATCAGTCTATTCAATACCTGCAACGAAAAGACCTGAAAATTGAAGTAAAAAATAAAGGCTGGCAACTAATTACTTACCAGCAGCATCCACTGGGCTGGATAAATGCTTTGCCGAACCGTATCAATAATTATTATCCCCGGGAATTGAGGATATTAAAAGATATTTAAACGGCGGGAAAAAGCAAAAAATCCACATCTTTGTAGTCAAATCCGGTTGTATGAGCAAGTTTTCCTTTTCATATTTATTGTTGGTGTTTTGTGTTCAATCTCTTTCTGCACAGAAAGCAGACCTGATAGTTAAAACCGGCGACAAAGGGTTATACCTGGAACATAAAGTAGCCCGTGGAGAAAGTTTTTTTGCAGTAGGCCGTTTGTATAATGTTAGTGCAAAATACCTGGCTATATTTAATAAGCTGGATTTGAATAAAGGTCTTTTGATAGATCAGAAAATTAATATTCCCCTTACCGATACAAATTTTACACAGCAGGGAAATACCGGTACACCGGTTTATTATACCGCTATTCAAAGCCCAACGCTGGAGACGATAAGCAGCAAGGTCAAAAATGTTTCGGTGGAAAATATAAGGATGTGGAATGATATTTCGGTTACCGAAGTAATACCGGGTACTAAACTGATCATTGGTTTTCTGCAAAGCAAAGAAATGGCTTCTGTTACTATCAACAACAAACCAAAACAGGAAGAACCGGTTGCTAAAGTGGTGGAGAAACCAGTTGTAAAAGCAGAGGAGAAGCCGGTTGTAAAAGAAGAAGTAAAACCTATTGAACAGAAAGCGGAAGAGAAGCCGGTAGTGAAACTAATTGAGGAAAAAATAGAAGAGAAGGTGGTGATTACTGAGCAAGGATATTTTAAAAATCATTTTGAGCAGCAGATCAGAACAAACCCGGCTTCAAAAAATGAAACAGTAGCTTCAGGCATTTTTAAAACCGCCAGCGGTTGGAAGGACAGTAAGTATTACCTGCTGATTGATAAAGTACCAGCCGGAACTATTGTAAAAGTGATTAATCCTACTAATAACAAAGCAGTGTATGCAAAAGTGCTTGGAGAAATGAGTGGCATCCGTCAAAATGAAGGATTAAGTATCCGTATTAGTAATGCAGCAGCTACAACACTCAATATTACTGAGCAGGATAAATTTATCGTGACGGTGAATTACTAACTGGTTGCTGGTTTTTTGTTACTGGTTTAGTTAGACCGATAACCCCGCAAAAAATTTGCAATAGTCATTTTCTTTTTTCCCTCCATTTGTACTTCCAGTAAATGCAGGTAGCCATTGGTGCAGGCGAATTTCAAAAAGGATTTTCCGTCCGTCTCGTATTCACCTTCAGAATGTGTGGGGACAGTGATTTCTTTTTTTACTTTATACACTTTCATCATTTTTTCATTCATCGTAAAGAAAGCAGCAGGATAGGGGCTTAATCCACGAACTTGATTGTAAACATTTTCTACCGGCAGGCTCCAGTTAATCCGGCAGGTGTCGGTGTGTATCTTTGGAGCATGTTTGAGCGGTGTCTGACGGTCTCCGTCTGACACCTGTGCTTGCTGAGCCTCTTTCAAACTCCCATCAGCCAGACCTTTTACTGTTTTCACCAGCAGATTGGCTCCGATCTCTTTCATCTTATCATGCACTTCCCCGGCAGTATCGTTTTCACCAATAGGAAAACTTTCCTGTAATAAAATATCCCCTGTATCTATTTCATGTTTGAGTTTGAAAGTAGTAACACCGGTTTCTTTCTCTCCATTTATTACTGCCCAATTAATCGGCGCAGCTCCCCGGTACTGTGGTAAAAAACTTCCATGCAAATTAACGGAACCCATCGGCGGCATATTCCAAACTGCTTCTGGTAACATACGGAAAGCCACTACGATTTGGAGGTCGGCGTTCAACGATTTCAATTCTGCCAGAAATTCCGGGTTCTTTAATTTTTCCGGTTGCAAAACTTTCAAGTTGTGTTCCACTGCATATTTCTTTATAGCACTTTGCTGCAACTGCAGTCCTCTTCCTGCTGCTTTATCTGGTGTGGTGATGACACCCACAATATTGCAACCTGCTTTTACCAGTGCATCTAATGAGGCAACAGCAAATTCCGGTGTACCCATAAAAACAATTCGCAGCAATTGAAAGTCTTTCATGGGTGCGAAGGTAAATAAACTATATGTGCGGAAAGAATGATTAGTTATTCAAAATCATCATACATTAAATACTTCTTTCTTACTTTCTTAAACTCACTCAGTTTAGGTTCCCAGCTTTCACGGATTTCTTTTTCACTTTTGCCATCTTTTATTTGTTGCCATAAATCATTATTGCCTGCGAGTTTATTAAAAAACGATTCTTCCATTTTACCAGACTTGGGCAGCAGAAAGAATTTTTCTTTTTCAGGAAATAATTTATAAGCCTCCATCAGCCATTTTAGCTGCACTTTATTATCCACTTTAGCCAGCACTTCTTTCGGTGTTCCGGATAAATCCCAGCCGTAACAAACCTGACCGTAGAGTTTAGAATTTTTGGCTCCTTCATTGGGGTTAGGTGTAAATGAATACAGACTTTTTGGAAGCAACGGATGCCCAAACACCTGGAATTGTTTATTGGTGCCTCTTCCTTCACTTAAAAGGGTTCCTTCAAAAAGACAGGTGGAAGGATAGAGATAAATAGATTGAATATTAGGAAGATTAGGAGAGGGTCTTACCGGCAGCACATATTTATTTTTATG
>JAJAZO010000068.1 GCA_026785745.1 Chitinophagaceae bacterium
ATACTTATCAATAGCAAAAGCCCATTTATATATACTGGATTAAGCTATAATATCAAGCAAGGTATAATGCATGTAGATAGCAGGCAACGCAGTGCCTCCCCTTATTATAACTGGTCTTTCCGTTGGGCTAAAGCATTTAAAAATAAGTTTGCTATAAAGATTGCTGCTGAACTGATAAAAGGTAACGACTGGCAGGCTGAGGATTACAGGAACAAGAGATTAGACCCAACTGGTTTGTTTGCATTGTCAACTGGAAACCGTCAAAACACTTCTGACTTTAACGGCATCAATACGTATGGTGATGAAACAAGTGTGAATATTCCTGCTTTATCGCAGATATTGCAGGCTACAATAAATGGAGGTGTTTTGGGGGCAACAGGAGGTCTTGTCAATTTAAATAATTCGGCAGCTGGCTATTTTGGTGCTATCGGAAACCCAACCTATCCAACTAATGCACAGGTGGCAAGCTTTATTGGCTTATTTCCTACTGCATTACAAGGAGCAGCACAGCTTTTCGTCCCATTCTATTTGGGAAATTCAAGAAACTATTTTGGAGCCACCCCGGCAGATAGGTCAACTAATAATGTAACAAGAACAGGTTATGAAGAGAAACATCTTGTTGATTATGGCAACCTGAATGCAAAATTTGTTGCAGGTCTTCATTATAAGATTACTGACAACCTTGAAGCTTCATTAAACTCTTATGTTGGAACAGGAACCACAGTTTATACCGGTGCCGACCGTTATTCTCTCCGCAACCTGAAAATGGCTCAGCATAAATTAGAGCTAAGATCTAAAAATTGGTTTGTAAGGGCATACACTACACAGGAAAATGCAGGTGAATCATACAATGCTTCGGCAGCGGGTGCCTTTGTAAATGAAGCCTGGAAACCAACAGCACCATCTGCTGCCCTTGGGTTGCCTGGTATCAGTTCTTCCTGGATTGGTCAGTATATACTTACCTATTCAGAAACGTTGCGTCAGACTGGTTCTGTTAGTCTTCCTCCAAGTAGTTTTAATTTGCATGCGGCTGCCCGAAATGCTGCTGATGTGGGTCGTTTATTACCTGGTACTACAGCCTATTCTAATGCACTTAAAAAAGTAAGGACTACACCTATTAAAAACGGTGGTGCTTTGTTCCTTGATAAAACTGACCTGTGGGCAGGTGAGGCACAAATTAACCTTTCAGATGTAGGTAGATTCTCTGATAAAGTAGAAGTAATTGGCGGTGTTCAATGGAAGCAATATGTACTGAATTCCCAAGGAACATTATTTGCAGATAATACTGATACCCTGATTGGCTATGCCAAAATTACCAACCGTGGTAATATCAAAATAAGCGAAACAGGTGGATACATCCAGTTGCGTAAAAAAATGTTTAGTGACGTACTTACACTAAGCGGATCTGTTCGTTACGACAAACAAACCAACTTTAAAGGTAAATTCACTCCAAGGTTTACGGCATTGATCAAGGTGGCAAAAGATAATAACCTGAGATTATCTTTCCAAACGGCTTACCGTTTCCCTACCATGCAAAACCAATATATAGCCCTTTCTACAGGAACGGCTGTGTTAATCGGATGTCTCCCTGAATTCCAGGGTTTCTATAAATTAAATACTATTCCATTCCAGGGATATACAGCTGCCAGTATTATTGCTGCCCGTTCTGGTGGTGGTACTGCTGCACTTGTTCCTGCTGTTTACAAAGAAGTAACTCCTGAAACTGTGGGTTCCTATGAGCTTGGTTATAAAGGTATTTTAATGAAGAAATTAATGGTAGATGCGTATGTGTACTACAGTCGCTACCAGGATTTCCTGGCTACGATAGTTGTGGGTCAGGCGAGAACAGGAGTTAATACTGACCTGCTTTCTCCTTTCAGCACTACCAATATCTCTTATACACAAAACGCACCTGAAACTGTAAAAGCTATTGGATGGGGTATAGGGCTTGATTACAACCCCTTTAAGAACTACTACCTGACTGCAAACGTATTCTCCGACCAACTGAAAGATGCGCCGGCAAACCTTGTTACTTTTTTCAATGCTCCTAAGTACAGGGTGAATGTTGGAGTAAGGAATGACAATTTTTGCAAAGGCTTCGGATTTAATATAATGATGAGGTGGCAGGATGAAAATTTTTATGAGGGAACTTTTGTAAAAGGAACATTGCCTTCTTTTGCTACGGTTGATGCACAAGTTACTTATCGTCCGATTGGTACCAAAAGTGTTTACCGTATAGGTGGAACCAATTGGGGTAACAACTATAACCGTACAGGTTTTGGTAGTCCTGCTGTGGGTGGTTTGTACTACATCAGCTATGGATATAATATCAATTAAAGAAATTGGGTTATACAAGTATAAAGGTCCTGCCATTGGCGGGACCTTCTTTTTGTGGTAGAAATACTATTAAAAAAATATATTTCGCCGACTGTGCAACGTTATGATTATTTAGTTGCATCTTCGCCTTGGTTTTTCATAGGATATTGGATTTTATAAACGAGGCTGGGTTTCTACCCGGCTTCTATTTTTTCCTGTCCACCGTAGCTTTAGCGAAGGTGGAACATCCAACCCCTGATCCTTCAATATACTCAGGTGGGCTTTAGAGTTTTTACGGAATAAACACCCTGCGATTTTTAAATTGAGTTTTTTCTTCTCTTAAGAAACTGGCAAAGGTTTCGTAACTCATAACTTGTATCCAAATCAACTATTTTTGTCCTTCTAAAAAAACCTTCAATGGCAGACATACTGATTATAGATGACGAGAAAGCAATACGGAAAACCCTGACAGAGATACTGTCATTTGAAGGCTATAAAATAGATGAAGCAGCTGATGGCGAAGAAGGGCTGAAAAAATTCAAGGAAAAAACGTTTGACCTTGTATTGTGCGATATTAAAATGCCCAAATTGGATGGCATTGAGTTTCTTCAAAAAGCTGGTGAAATAAATCCTGATGTTCCTATTATCATGATCTCAGGGCATGGTAATATTGAAACCGCTGTTGAGGCTGTTAAGAAGGGAGCTTACGACTTTATTTCCAAACCACCAGATCTCAACCGCCTGCTCATTACCATCCGCAATGCAATGGATAAAAGCAGCCTGGTAACAGAGACTAAAGTGCTGAAAAGAAGGGTGAGCAAAGTGCAGGAAATGATTGGTCAATCATCACCCATCAAAAAAATAAAAGAAACGATTGAAAAAGTAGCTCCTACAGATGCCAGGATATTAATTACCGGAGATAATGGGGTAGGTAAAGAACTGGTGGCCCGTTGGATACATGAAAAAAGTAACCGGGCTTCTGGCCCTATAGTAGAAGTAAACTGTGCTGCTATTCCAACAGAGTTAATCGAAAGTGAATTATTCGGGCATGAAAAAGGTTCTTTTACTTCAGCCATCAAACAACGTATTGGAAAATTTGAATCTGCCAGCGGCGGTACCCTCTTTTTAGATGAAATAGGAGATATGAGTGCTAATGCGCAGGCCAAAGTACTTCGGGCATTGCAGGAAGGAAAAATAACCAGGGTAGGAGCCGATAAAGACATTTCTGTTGATGTAAGGGTAATTTCAGCCACTAACAAAGATTTATTGAAAGAAGTAGATGCTAAAAATTTCCGGCTCGATTTGTATCACCGCCTGAGTGTAATTCTTATTCATGTTCCTTCATTAAATGAACGGAGAGATGATATCCCTTTGTTAGTACAACAATTTCTTACTAATATATGCGCTGATTATGGTATTGCTGAAAAACCAATTGATGACGATGCCATCAAATTATTGCAACAATACAACTGGACAGGTAATATCCGGGAATTGAGAAATGTGGTGGAACGCTTAGTCATCTTATCCGGTAAAACCATTACAATAGAAGATATCAGGAGTTATGTAATGCCGAAGTAGCAATAGCCGTTTGCCTTGCAAATTCAATCATTTCATCCAACGAATGGAGAACCTTTGTAGTAGCAGGAATATCATCAATATAGCTACAGGCATGACCTGATACAATAATTTTCTTATCGGGGAAATTTTTACTTAACGTCCTGATGTAATTATTCAACCCGTCATTACCCAGATCAGTTATTACATGAGCATACAAATGAGTAGCCGGATGATGATGCAGATAATATTCTAAACAGGCTAACGAAACATTGGCGCCAAAATAAGTTGTACGATTATTATACTTTCTGAAAAAATAGTTGGCCGCCAGCAATGGAATCTCATGTTGCTCACCGGAAGGAGCAAACACAACTATATTAGTTTTACTGTTACTGTCAACTTCCAGCCCATCAGTAGCAAGAATGATTTTTTTACGGATAATGTGGGTTACAAAATGCTCCTGTGCAGGAATTGCGTTATTGGTCATCCATAACAAGCCAATCCGTTGCAGAAAAGGATAAAAAATAGTTGCGATACATTTTTCAAGTCCGATCCTGACCACCTGACAGTTCACAATCTTCTCAAATTTTTCCTCATCAAAATCCATCCCCGCTTCAATCAACTGGTGAACGAATAGCTCATGATTATTTTCTTTACTACAGGAGGATTGAACAAGCTGCTGTATTTGTTCAGGGCTCAGTTCCGCAATCTTTGATATTTTATAACCGCTATGATACAAAAATGAGATCCGGAGCAATTCCTTCAAATCATCATTATCATAAATCCGGTGCTGGCTTTCCTTTCGTTTAGGAACAAATAGCTTATACCGCTGCTCCCAGATGCGCAGGGTGTGGGCTTTTATGCCGCAAAGATTTTCAATATCCCTGATGGTGAAATGGTTCATACAGATGGCAGGCTAAAGTAGAGTTTATTCCGGGTAAAACCAGTACTCTATTTTATCAAAAATTTGGATATTAAAATTTTGATACGCAAATATTTACAATACTTTTGTCAGCTATAAAATATGGCTCATGCCCCTTAACCACCTTTTCATTGTTTATCTTATCGGTACTCTTATTGTTTTCCTTCCATCATTTGGTTTTGCCAAACTGTTTGTAAAAGCGGGAGTGCCTGCCTGGAAAGCTTATGTACCTTTTTATAATACCTGGGTAATGCAGGAATTGACCCAACGACCCAAGCATTGGGTTTTCTGGCAATTCATTCCCGTTGTTGGCTGGTTCATCAGCCCCGGTATATTTATTGAATTTGTAAAAGCATTTGGCAAGTTTGGATTGGGTCATCATACTGCAGCTTCATTAGCAGCCCCCGTTTATTTTCCCTACCTCGCTTATAAGGAAGACCCTAAATTCATTGGCCCGGAAGGAGTGAGGAAACATAAGAAAAAAGGCTGGAGAGAATGGGTGGATGCCGCCATTTTTGCAGTCGTTGCGGCTACTCTTATCCGCACATTTGTTTTTGAGGCCTACACTATTCCTACTTCCTCCATGGAAAAGACATTATTGGTAAGGGATTTTCTTTTTGTAAGTAAGCTGAGCTATGGGCCCCGCATTCCCAACACACCGCTTTCAGTACCTTTTGTTCATAATTATCTTCCCGTTGGTACCAGAAAATCATATTCTGAACTGATAAAGATTCCTTATATCAGGTGGTTTGCTTCACCTGTAAAAAGAAATGATGTAGTGGTATTTAATTTCCCCGAAGGAGATACGGTAATTAATAAAACAGGCTTTCAGTCTGCACAGCCCTATTATAATTTCATCCGCCAGTTAGATGGAACTATGTCAGACAGAACCCGCCAACAAATATTAAGTGACCCTGACTATCCGATAGCCGTCCATCCGGTTGATAAAACAGATAATTATATAAAACGCTGTGTTGCTATAGCGGGGGATACACTTAAAATCATAAACGGCATATTATATGTAAATGGTAGCCCGGCATTTGTTTCGCCAACATCAGCCACTTATTACTATTTCACTACCAGCAAACTCATTGATGAAACTGACTTGAAAGATGCCGGCATTTCACTTAACCAGGAAGATGGCTCTTCGGATTTTCAGCCGCAATCAGCCAATGTATATAGAATAAATGTTACGTTGCCAGAACTTGAGAAATTAAAGAAGATACCGGGAGTAATAGCCAATTCAATAAATGCGGAAATTGATTCAAGTGCAACAGGAACGGTATTCCCGTATGATACTACTTATTTCAAATGGACGGTTGATAATTTTGGCCCTTTAATAGTGCCTGCAAAGGGAACCACCATACAGTTAACACCGCAAAATATTTCTATTTATAAACGGTCCATCAGTTTTTATGAACATAATAAATGGGAGCAGAAAAACGGGAAGGTATATATAAATGATACGGAAGCCACCAGCTATACTTTCAAAATGAATTATTATTGGATGATGGGGGATAACCGTCATAAATCGCAGGACAGCCGGTATTGGGGCTTTGTGTCGGAAGACAGGATTGTTGGCAAAGCCTGGATGATATGGTTTAGCTGGGATGGTGGACCCCGTTGGAAAAGGTTCTTTAAGTTTGTAAAATAAAATTGTAACTTTAAATGCCCTTGATAAAAATCAGGGGCATTCTTGTTTTTCATCCAATCTTATTACATGAAGGAAAATAAATTTGAGTTTGAGTACGAAGTATATAACGATAGCAGTGAACTGAATGAGCAGGATGCCTGGTTGCTTAATGAAGCCAGAACAGTAACCGAGAATGCTTATGCACCTTATTCTAACTTTCATGTGGGTGCAGTAGCCATGCTGGAAAACGGTGAAGTAGTGGCAGGCACCAACCAGGAAAAT
>JAJAZO010000069.1 GCA_026785745.1 Chitinophagaceae bacterium
AATATTGACAGTTGGGGGCTTCACCCGGATGCTTCAAAAGATATTGCCCGTTTTACCGTTCCTGTTAGCCAAACCACCAATGCAATCGAATATTTTACAATGATTTTTCAGCCAACAAAAACCGGTGCCGATCTTTTAATGGCCTGGGACAATATAGAGGTTAAACTTCCCATTGCATTCTGATTGGCTTTTCCTTTCTTGTTCGTATAAACTTTGTCAGTCGCTGCCGGAAATTATTTAGATATTTACAACATGTGTGGCATTGCCGGTATCATACAATCAAATCCTTCGCTGTATAATAAGCATCATCTGAAAAAAATGACAGATGCCCTGGCACATCGTGGGCCGGATGGAGAAGGCTTATGGCAAAATGAATCGGGCAATGTGTTATTAGGCCATCGCCGGCTTTCTATTATTGATTTAAGTGATGCAGGACAACAGCCTATGCACCATTCTTCCCTCTCCACTGGTGGAGAGGGGTTGGGGGTGAGGTACACCATTATTCACAATGGAGAAATCTATAACTACATTGAACTGAAAGAAGAATTACAGAAGAAGGGATATTCATTTCATTCACAAACAGACACGGAAGTAATACTAGCAGCATACGATTGCTGGCAGGATGAATGTGTGGATTATTTTGATGGGATGTTTGCCTTTGCCATTTGGGATGCAACAAAAAAAGAATTGTTTGCTGCAAGGGACAGGTTTGGTGAAAAACCATTTTTCTACCATTTCAACGGAAAGCAATTGTTATTTGCTTCTGAAATGAAAGCTCTGTGGGCTGCCGGTGTAGAAAGAACAGCCAACCAGAAAATGCTTTTTAATTTCATTACCATTGGATATACTGATAATCCCTCACAACCGGGAGAAACTTTTTTTGAAAACATATACAAGTTACCACCGGCTACGGTATTAAAATATACTACCGGCAGCAACGAACTGGTAGTAGAAAAATACTGGGACATTGACCCTGAAAAACAAAATAAGAAGATTACAGATAATGAGGCCATAGAACAGTTCAATCATCTTTTCTCCACTTCTGTAAAAAGAAGATTGAGAAGTGATGTTGCTATCGGCACTTCACTTAGTGGAGGCCTTGATAGTTCGTCTGTTGTTGCAACCGCTTCGTTATTTACCGGCAATCACTCAACATTAAATGCTTTCACCGCTGTTTTTCCCGGTTATGAAAAAGATGAGTCAGCTTTTTCTAAACAAATAGCTGACCAATTCAAACTACAGCAATTTACTGTAACCGTATCGCCGGAGGAAATGATGAATGATTGGACAACACTTTGTCATCATCAGGAAGAGCCCTTTGGCTCAGCCAGCATCTATGCTCAATACAAAGTATATGAACTGGCAAAACAGTATGGTATAAAAGTGTTACTCGACGGGCAGGGTGCTGATGAAACATTAGCCGGTTATCATAAATACTATAAATGGTACTGGCAGGAATTATTCAGGAATAGGAAATTATTTCGCAGCAAAGAATTAAAAGCTGCAAAAGAAATAGGCGTAACAGAAAGTTTTAATTTTAAAAATGTAATAGCATCTTATTTTCCGGGCTTTGCCACTGTTACGCTGGAGAATCAATATTTGCTAAAAGCAATCCGGCATGAAGACCTTGCCAAAGACTTTGTAAAACTGCAAAGTAAAGAAGCCTATTATACCACACCCGACCATTTTACACTTAACGGTGTATTACATTTTAATACCTGTACACATGGTTTAGAAGAATTGCTTCGCTATGCCGACAGAAATTCGATGGCACATGGAAGAGAGGTACGGTTGCCGTTTCTTTCGCATGAGTTAGTGGAGTTTATTTTCTCCTTACCTGCCAATTTTAAAATCCGCAACGGCTGGACAAAATGGATATTGAGAGAAACTATGGCGAAAAGTTTGCCCGCCGAAATAACATGGAGGCGGGATAAAGTTGGTTTTGAACCCCCGCAAAAAACCTGGATGGAAAATAAACAGGTGCAGGACGCCATACAGGAAGCCAGAAAGAAATTAGTGGATGAAAAAGTGCTAAAACCTGAAGTATTACAAAAGCCAGTTCTACCGCAGGCTTCGCATGATGCTGATAATTACGATTGGCGGTATTTTTCAGCAGCTACTTTGTTTCAACATAAGCATTAACAGGGTGTGGCAGTAAAAATCTTTACTTTGCATTCTTAATTATAAAGAAATTCAAAATATAATGGATACTACAAATTTAAATTCCCCTTTAGGGGATAGGGGTATGAAACTTGCTACTAAGCTTATTCATGCGGGTGCAACACCTGATCCTTCCACCGGTGCTATCATGACTCCTATATATCAAACGTCTACTTATGTGCAGGAAGCACCGGGAGTACATAAAGGTTTTGAATATGCCCGTAGCCAAAATCCTACCCGCAAGGCATTGGAAGAAGCTTTTGCGATTATTGAAAATGGAAAATTCGGTTTGGCTTTCAGTAGTGGCGTAGCAGCAACTGATTCGGTTATAAAATTATTAAATCCGGGTGATGAAGTGATTTGTGCAAGCGATATGTATGGTGGCAGTTATCGCTTGTTTACCAAAGTATGGGAACGCTACGGTATTAAATTTATTTATGTAGATACTACTGATGCAGCCAATGTAAAAGCTGCTGTTACGGCAAATACTAAATTGGTTTGGCTGGAAACTCCCACTAACCCGTTGATGAACATCAGCGACATCGAAGCGATTGCCGCTATTTCAAAACAGGCTGGTGCTTTGCTTTGTGTTGACAATACTTTCGCTTCTCCATACTTACAAAATCCGCTGGACCTTGGTGCTGATATAGTCATGCACTCTGTTACCAAATATCTTGGCGGTCATAGCGATGTGATACAGGGTTGCCTGATGATGAACGATGCAGAACTGAGAGAGAAATTATATTTCATTCAAAAAAGTTGTGGTGCAGTACCGGGGCCGATGGATTGCTTTTTAGTATTAAGAGGAATAAAAACATTGGGTGTTAGAATGAAAGCCCATTGTGAAAATGGAAAAATCATTGCCAATTGGCTCCGCAATCATCCTAAAGTGGCAAAAGTATACTGGCCGGGTTTTGAAGACCATCCCGGATATGCAGTAGCAAAAAAACAAATGCGGGATTTTGGCGGCATGATTTCTTTTGAATTGAAAAATGATAGCCTGCCTCCCGGTAGGGATGGTGTAGATGAAGCAAAAAGAGTTTTATCCTCCACTCATTTATTTTCTTTGGCCGAAAGCCTCGGTGGTGTAGAATCATTGATTAATCACCCGGCCAGTATGACCCATGCTTCTATACCCAAAGAAGAAAGAATTAAAAACGGGTTGAGTGATTCTTTAATCCGGCTTAGTGTTGGTATTGAAGATGCAGATGATTTGATGGAGGATTTGAAGAAAGCAATTGGATAATCAAACATGTTCAGGAAGTTAAAAATCATAGGGCAGTTATTGTTCTTACAGCTTACTGCAAAAAGTCAGAGCCTACCCTTTGACCAAATCACTTTTTCTAATCCCCTGAAGACGGATGCCGATTCTATTATTCATGAACAGGTAAAAGTATTTTTTAAAAAAGCAAAAGCTCCCGGTTTAATTATTGGCATCAGTCAAAACGGGGAAAAGAAATTTTACTGCTATGGTTTTGCCGATTCTGCCCGCAAGCAGCCATTTACAGCAAAAACAATTTTTGAAATTGGTTCTATTACTAAAACCTTTACTGCTAATCTCCTGTTTCAGCTACACGAACAGAAAATAGTAAACATAAACAGCTCCATTACCAAATACCTGCCGGCACAATTCAAGAATGATTCTGTTTTACAAAAAATTACGTTGGCAAATCTTGCCAGCCAAACCAGCGATCTGCCCCGCCTGCCCGATAATTTAGATAAGATAAAAGAATATACGCTGATGCAGCCTTACCAATTCTACAAAAGGGAGCATCTGTACTCCTTTTTGAAAGGCATACGTAAAAACAATCCCGGCAGCTATGCCTACTCCAATCTTGGGTTTGGTTTGCTCAGCACTATTGAAGAAGATGTAACAGCTATGTCATTTGAGTCGCTGCTTAATAATACTATTTTCCAGCCGCTGCAAATGGATGATACATATATAGAGGCAAAAAAGAAAAGTGCAGATTCGGCGGCAGGATATTTTTATGGAAAACCAGCCGACTATTGGCTATTTGATTGCCTCGCTGGTGCAGGTGCAATTAAAAGTACTGCCGCCGACCTTCTTAAATACTTAGTTGCACATATTGAATACAAGAATGAAAATTTTTCTGTTGTTGCCAGTAAAGTAACGCAACCTGTAAAACCTGTATCTACAAATATGCAGATATGTTACGGGTGGCATACTCTCGAAGACCTTAAGCACAGGGTATTCTGGCACAACGGTGGTACTTATGGCTTTTCTACATTTGCCGCATTTGAACCTAACACCAAAACATCTATTGTTCTTGCAGCTAATGCAACAGGTGACAATGCTGCTTTGGATAAACTGGCTGTTGATTTACTCATCCTGTTAATGGGAAAATAGATGCTGGAAAATAATCTCATTGAGTTTCTTAATGCTAAAGTTGAATTGTATAATCAACCCTCATTTATAAAAGACGACCCCATTTCTGTTCCCCATCTCTTCACAAAAAAACAGGATATAGAAATCGCTGGTTTCTTTGCTGCAATGTTTGCCTGGGGCAATCGTACTACTATCATCAACAAATCGAAAGAGCTGATGCAGTTGATGGATAATGCGCCTCATGATTTTTGCCTGAACCATTCGCCTAAAGAATTAAAAGGTTTAACTCATTTCAAACACCGCACATTCAGCACAACCGATCTGCTTTATTTTATTGAATTTTTCAAAACTCATTATAGTAAAAACAAAAGCCTTGAAACAGCCTTCACACCTCCCCCCCAACCCCACTCCATAAAAGGAGAGGGGGGCAATACTCCGAATATTGAAGATGCTTTAAAGCACTTTTACCATTATTTCTTCTCTCTTGAACATGTACCTGGCAGAACTAAAAAACACATAGCTACTCCTGAAAGAAAATCAAGCTGCAAAAGATTAAATATGTTTCTGCGATGGATGGTTCGCAATGACAATAAAGCTGTTGACTTTGGCATCTGGAAAAACATCTCCCCTTCACAACTTATTTGTCCCCTTGACCTGCATGTGGTAAGAGTGGCTAAACGATTAAACTTATTGCAACGAAAACAAACAGATTGGCTGGCTGCATTGGAACTAACGGAATTTCTGCGAACTTTAGACAAGAATGACCCTGTGAAATATGATTTTGCATTATTTGGAATGGGGGTGATGGAAAAACTTTAGTTCGCCACAGATTAACACAGATGGACACAAATTTAATTACGGATATCAACCAGTCGCTTGAAATAAGCCTGCCTGTAACTATTTCTGGCGAAGAGTTAAGAGAAAAACTGGTGGCGCATATCAATCACCTGATTAATCATGATTTTGAAAAATTGGTTTTCTATCTCTACCGGATTGATGTAAATGAAAATAAGATGAGAGCATTGTTAGAACAGAGAGAAGGAGAAAATGCCGCCGGCCTTATTGCTGATTTAATTATTGAACGGCAATCAGAGAAAATAAAATCCCGCCAAGAGTTTCGTCAGAGGGACAATGATATTGATGAAAATGAAAAGTGGTAACCCTTCGGCAAGCTCAGGGTGACAATCACTTCTTTTTTTCAAACATTAATTCCTTTATCTTCTCTTTATCTTCTTTTTCCTTTTTCAAATCGAACATGGTACCGAATACATGATCCCAGATAGTAGAGCTTACACCATATCCATTATGTTCATTTTTATAATGATGAAGGTGGTGATTTCTCCACAGACCTTTCATCCATTTAAATGGCGGGTTCCATGCATGGATAGCATAATGCATCGTTCCATACATCAGGTATCCTAATATAAAACCGGGAAAGAACATAAATGTTTGCTGACGTATAACGAGGTACATCAATCCAAAAATAGCGGAAGCAAGAATAAGACTTGGAACCGGTGGCATAAATAATCGTTGCTTATCTCTTGGGTAGTGGTGGTGATTGCCATGTAGTGTATAAATGAATTTTTTAGCCTTGCCGCTATTGGCTATCATGTGAAACAGGAAGCGATGGGCCAGGTATTCAAAAAAAGTCCAGAAGAAGAAACCGCCCAAAAAAGTAAGAGCAATTCTTCCGGTGGTAAATCCAATAGTACCACTGTAATACACCATGTAAATCATTACCGGTGTGTACATTCCCCAAATAACTAAAGGATGTGTTTTGGTGAGCATTTCAAGGTAAGGATTCCTGAAAAGCTGAGCCTGCCCCTTATTATGAATTTTCTCGAATTCCATGCGGTAAAGATAAGAAAGGTGAATGGTGAAAAGTGAATGGTGGGTAGGGTTTTTAACTGTTTAACCTGCTACTCCTTATTTAGGCATTAGCAAGTCATCAACTCTTTGAAAATGATAGCCTTCCGCCTTTAAATAGCCTATCAACTCCGGCAGGCGGTGGTAGAATTTATCTGTCCGTTTGGGGTCGGTGCCGATATGAATTAAGAGCATAAAACCATTTAATCCGGCTGGCTTTGATTGCTCATAACTGATAATTGAGTTATAAATCTCTTCGCTGCTACGATAGTTTTTATCCGTTGGTGTAGTGTAATCTGCATTGCTCCTTGTGCCGGGTGTAAAGTTGATTAACTGAAGGCCGAGTTGTTTTGTCCAGGCTGCGATGCTGTCATTATACCATTCATAAGGGGGAAGAAAAAAGGATGCATCTTTTTGCCACCGACCAAAACGGGTCATCATACTATAGTTTCGTTTCAGGTCTTTGGTAAACTCATCTTTTGTAACAATCAGGCTATCTCTTTTTAACCAATCGCAGTATAGCAAGTGCTTATCAGAATGTGGTGCGATATAATTCTTCTGTTCATTCAAGTCCATAATCGTTTTTACAAAAGCAGGGTTGCGGAAAAAATCACCGGTGAAAAAGAAAGAGGCTTTTATTTTCTCCACCTTCAAAGTGTTTACAATAAAATCTCCACCATCTGCAAACTCATGCCCGGTAAAAACCAAGGCAATATTCTTCTTGGTACTGTCGCCACGGATAATAGCTCCATGACTGTAGGAAACCTTTTTACTGAATGACTTTTGCAAAGCCTCCCCTTGCGGGGGAGGTTGGAGGGGGCTTTCTGCTTCTTTTGCTGCCAATAAATAAATTAAAGATGCTGTTCCATCCATTGTCGGTTCATTGGTACTGTAGTCGCCATAGTCATCATGATACACGGCAAGGTTGCTTTGAAAGCCGGCATATTCATCCGGCTGGTATAGTTTAATGCCGATAAGGTTGTTATAAATACTTCCATACACAGGACCATCTACCAGCCCACCATCAATCGGGTATTTTTTAATATGGGTAAATGCAGAATGTGGGTCAACCGGTGTATCGCCCCATGATGGTAAACCATACACCATACTTGTGCCCCAGGGATTGCAACCAAACAACCAATCGAAGTTGGCTTGCTCTAATTCATCAAATTGTTTATCGCCGGTTAATTTTTTGTACCAATAACATTGAATGGCAAATGATGTTGTTAAATTATTACTGCACCAGATAAATGGAATGCCACGATAGAAAGCATTTAATTTTGCTTTGTTCCAAACTCTTTGAATCCCTTCTTTGTAGTAGCCGGTAATTGTATCTCTTCTTTTATCTTTTAACTGTTTAGCTAATTCAAAATGCCCAACGTTTATGAATGGATACCATTGGTAGTGTTTGGCAGTGTCTGCACCGAGCCATGGTGTAATTTTTTCTAGCTTTGAAAAATTATATGAAGAATCTAAATACATATCAATAAGTCCATGATAGTCAGATTGA
>JAJAZO010000070.1 GCA_026785745.1 Chitinophagaceae bacterium
TCGATCCCGCCCCACACCACCCCGAAGCAAAAAGGCCCTGACAATAAAATGTTGGGGTTTTTATTTTAATCCAGCATAATCCACGGCCCCCACTTTCACCTTTTGTATGCTTAGCTATGTGTTGTATAAAAAAGGCATTATTTCTTTACCAGAAAATTTTTTTCAATTGCCGTATTCAGAGCCTGTTGAATATGCACTTTCATTTCAGTGGAAGCACATTAATGCTTAGCGGGAATCGGGTTGGCATGTAATGCCTAATCACCAGGACTGTTTTCGCCTGGTATCAGGCAGCGCAGAATTTCTTTTTGCTCTGGCAACTTTTTGTCCGGGGAAAATATTCCTCAAAAAAGCACCTGTTTGCATTAATCGTTGGTCAATTCGCTGGTTTTAAAGGGGTATAATTATGGTACGATTATTTTTAATAAGTAATGTCAGGCTGAAGAGTGCTTGCGGCCATCATCATTAATTTAAAATACATTGCAATGAAAAATTTACTCCACAAAACCATTTTATTATTTCTAACAAGCTTTACCTCACTTCAACTTTTTGCTCAGGACAAAAAAATAGATGTTGATATTAACGTTGACAAAGACAATAACAGCAACTGGTATCAGCAACCTTGGGTTTGGGTTGTAGGCGGGGCAGTTTTTATTCTCCTGATAATTGTATTGGCGAGGGGCGGCGGCAAAAAAGAATAAAACCCGGCTATGAAAAGTTTCTAAATGGGCTATTTCCTTCAAGGGAATAGCCCATTTGTTTTATAGCTATTCCTCTTTTTTCCTGACTATCAAAAACCAGTCATTGTCCAGTGGCAGGTAACCATATTCGTAGCAGTAATAATAAGTTTTGCCGCTTTTAGTGGTATAGATATGTGTGAGGTATTTAAACGAAAACCCTTTTAATAGAAGCTGCTCTCTGGTGGTTTTAGCGATTTCTTTATCTCCTGCCAGCAGGGCTTCCAGTATGCGGTAGTTTTTGGCAAGTGTATTATTTATCAACCGTATTTGGGTGCCGGTAGTAGCTTTTAGTTGGTTATTATAGTTGTTCCGGCAATAGTCATCGCAGAACTTTTTGTCGGAACGGCCTTTAATTGACTTATCGCAGGCCAGGCAGTTTTTGGTATCATTTTTTTGCTGAATCATAATACAGGTGTGGGTTTCAGCCTTCAAGATAAGAGAAAAATTTATAAGTATAACCGTTTATAAACGCCTAACTACGCAAGTAAGGGGATAAAAACCGGCTACCGGTTCCAGCCGCTACCATCTTTGTGTTGTCAATCGGCGATGTTGCCGGTTGGTTGAAATAAATAAATTTTAAACAGTCACCCACCTCCGCTAAAGCTACGGCGGGTGAACAAAACTTAAAAACATGTACGCATTAAAAAACAAAGTTCAATTGATTGGCAACCTCGGTACTGCACCGGAAGTAAAAACATTTGAAAGCGGAAAGAAAGTAGCCAACTTCCGCATGGCCACCAGCGAAGTGTATCGCAATGCAAAAGGCGAGAAGGTAACGGAAACGCAATGGCACAACCTGGTGATGTGGGGTAAGCTGGCGGAGATTGCTGAAAAGCATTTAACGGTTGGTAAGGAAGTAGCTGTGGAAGGAAAATTGGTGAACCGCAGTTATAATGATAAAGAAGGCAACACAAAATACATCACTGAAATACAGGTGAATGAGTTGCTGATGCTGGGAGTGAAACCCACAGAAGAATAAAATACGGTTAGCCACAGATGAACACAAATAAACACAGATAAAAGCTGTTGTTTTGTCTCGTCTGTGGCTTTAATATTAAAACGTTTGTAATGGAGAATTTTCTTTTTAAAGAAGAAACTTACCAGATAATAGGTATTTGCATGGATGTTCAAAAAACTCTGGGATTTGGATTTTCAGAAGCCGTATATAAAGATGCGATGGAGTTTGAATATATTGATTCTTCTCTTCCCCATTTACGAGAGAAAGAACTGGAAGTAAATTATAAAGGCCAGATATTACGTCATCGTTTCTTTGCAGATTTTATATGTTACAACAAAATAATTGTTGAAGTAAAGTCATCTGCTAATGGAATTGTTGATGACCATATTGCACAAACATTAAACTATCTGCGGGTTTCTGATAATGCAATAGGTCTTATTATTAATTTCGGTAAGCGAAGACTTGAATACGAAAGACTGATTTTATAAACGTAGTTTATCATCTGTGTTTATTTGTGTTCATCTGTGGCTAAATTAATTATTGGCTAAAACAAAACAACTGTGGCAACATTCACTCCCGATACCGATAATGAAATGTTTCAACTGGCCATTCAATTGGTCAATCAAAGCAATCGGAATATTTTCCTTACGGGTAAAGCCGGAACAGGCAAAACAACTTTTCTTAAATACATCCGGGAGAACTGTCCTAAGCAAATGGCGGTGGTGGCCCCAACCGGTGTAGCCGCTATCAATGCAGGTGGTGTTACGATTCATTCATTCTTTCAATTACCGCTGGCACCTTTTATACCTGAGACAAGAGGAACTGGTTTTCCGGCAGCGGGGCAAGACACTTCGACAGGCTCAGTATCCAATAAGCACAGCCTCCTTAGTCGTTTGCGGATCAACAGCGATAAGAAAAAAGTATTGCAGCAATTAGAAATATTGGTGATTGATGAAATAAGCATGGTTCGTTGCGATGTGCTGGATGCAATTGATACGGTGTTGCGTCATATCCGCCAGCGACCAGCTGAAAGGTTTGGAGGTGTTCAGTTATTATTTATTGGTGATATGTTGCAATTGCCACCGGTAGTAAAAGAACAGGAATGGAGTTTATTGTCAGACTATTACAGAGGCCAATATTTCTTCGACAGCAAAGTATTAGAAGAAGAGCCGCCGGTATATATCGAATTCAATAAAATATACCGGCAAAAAGATGAACGTTTTATTACTGTGCTGAACCAGGTTCGTAATAATGAACTGGATGAAGACGGCATTCAACTATTAGAAACCCGTTTTCAACCAACGTTTCGCCGCAGCAAACAAGATGGCTATATTATTCTTACTACACATAATAATAAAGCAAGCGAAATAAATGCAACAGAGCTCAGCGGACTTGAAACCCCGCTTTTTACTTACGAAGCAGAAGTGCAGGATGAATTTTCTGACCGGGCATATCCCGCCGAAGTAATTCTCCATTTGAGAGTTGGCGCACAGGTAATGTTTATAAGAAATGATACGGCTGACAAAGGAAAGCGGTTCTTCAATGGTAAAATTGGAATTATTTCAAAGCTGGAAAAAGATAAAATATTTGTGCAATGCGAAAATGAATCAGCAGAAATAGAAGTGCAAAAAGAAAAATGGGAAAACATCCGTTACACGTTAAATAAAACTACCCGGCAATTAGATTCGGATGTACTTGGTTCGTTTACACAATACCCACTACGATTAGCATGGGCCATCACTATACATAAAAGCCAGGGGCTTACGTTTGAAAAAGCGATCATAGATGCCGGAGCCGCCTTTGCTCCCGGCCAGGTGTATGTTGCACTCAGCCGATGTACCAACCTGGAAGGGATGGTATTGCAAAGCCGGGTCAATTCATCCAGCCTGTTCAGCGATAGAAGAATTGTGGAATTTTCGCAGCGAAGTGCATCAAGCGGTCAA
>JAJAZO010000071.1 GCA_026785745.1 Chitinophagaceae bacterium
GGCGGATTTCAATCATGTCCATTTCTATAAAACAAATTGCTCTCAGAACCATTGAATTGGAAGCGCAGTCCATCTCAGGTCTTGCTTCTTTTATCAATGATGATTTTGAAAAAGCAGTACAGGCTATAGCGAATGGAAAAGGACGGGTGGTTGTTAGTGGCATCGGAAAAAGTGCTGTAATTGCACAAAAGATTGTTGCCACCTTTAATTCCACCGGCACCCCTTCCATATTTATGCATGCAGCAGATGCTATTCACGGCGACCTCGGCATAATACAGGAGGAAGATGTGGTAATAATTATCAGCAAAAGCGGCGAAAGCCCCGAAATAAAAGTGCTGGTACCGTTGATCAGAAATTTTGGTAATGTTATAATCGGAATGGCGGGAAGTGTTGACTCCTATCTTGCAAAAAACTGTACGCATATATTAAATACAACTGTTGAACAGGAGGCTTGCCCCAATAATCTTGCACCAACCACCAGCACTACCGCACAGCTGGTAATGGGAGATGCGTTAGCCGTTTGTCTGATGGAGCTAAAGGGATTTCAAAGCGACGATTTCGCCAAATTCCATCCCGGTGGGATGCTGGGAAAGAAATTATACCTGAGAGTATCTGATTTATATGCTACTAATGAAAAACCAAAAGTGCTGCACAATCAATCATTGAAAGAAGTGATTATAGAAATGACAGCAAAAAGATTGGGAATAACAGCGGTAGTAGATAATGATAATCATTTGCTTGGCATTATTACCGACGGCGACTTGCGGCGAATGCTTGAAAAAACAATTGCGATAGATAAAATAAAGGCAAGTGATATAATGACGGCAGACCCAAAAACTATTGGCCCGGATGAGTTGGCGATAGATGCCCTGGATTTGCTTCGCCGGAAAGAAATATCACAATTAGCGGTAATAGAAATGGGAAAATATGCAGGTATAATACATTTGCATGATTTAATACGAGAGGGATTGATTTAAACCCCCATCACCTAAAGGGGTGTATAAAGAAAGAGAGAGATTTTAAACAATTGTAAAACAAGGTCCCCGTTAGGGGATTTAGGGGCATGAACAAACATCACTACGTAGCAATAATGGCAGGCGGAATCGGAAGTCGCTTTTGGCCGATGAGCCGCACCGATTTTCCTAAACAGTTTTTAGATATTCTGGGAACAGGCAAAACGCTTATACAGCAAACTTTTGACCGCTACCGCAAACTGGTTCCTGTAGAAAATGTTTATGTGGTGACAGCCCAGGAATATGTTGGTATTGTAAAAAAACAACTACCGGACATTCCTGAAGAGAATATACTGGCAGAGCCTTCGAGAAAAAACACTGCGCCGTGTATCGCTTACATTGCCTTTAAGTTGTTGATGAAAGATCCCAAAGCGTTGATGATTGCCGCACCAGCTGATAATCTCATTTTAGAAACAGATGAGTTTATCAAAACAGCAAAAAAGGCATTGGGTTTTGTTGATACTATTAACGCATTGGTTACTATCGGCGTAAAACCAACTTATCCCAATACCGGTTATGGTTATATCCAGCATGATACAAAAGAAGCGGCACCGGGTGTTTACAAAGTAAAAACGTTTACCGAAAAGCCAAGTATAGAGTTGGCGAAAACATTTATCAGTAGCGGCGATTTTTTGTGGAATGCAGGCATCTTTACCTGGAAGGTGAAGAATGTATTGGCCGCTTTCGAAAAATACCTCCCCGAAATTTATGATGTCTTTTCCGCAGAAAAAGATAAGTTCAATACGCCGGAGGAAAAAGAAGCAATTGAAAACATTTATCCGCAATGCACCAACATCTCTGTTGACTTTGGCGTAATGGAAAAAGCCGACAATGTTTATCTTATTCCGGCATCATTTGGCTGGAGCGACCTTGGTACATGGAATAGTGCCTGGGAAAATAAAGACAAAGACTATTTTGGTAATGCAGTTGTAGGCAAAAAAGTGATGGCCGTTGATGCAAGAAATTGTATGGTACATGTACCAGATAATAAATTGGTATTACTACAGGGTCTTGATGAATTTATAATAGTTGACACCAAAGACGTTCTGTTGATTTGTAAAAAAGATAAAGAACAGGAGATAAAAGAATATGTGGCAGAAGTAAGGCGGAACATGGGTGATAAATACTTGTAAGCTCTTGTAAGCACCGAAGTCAGAATAAATACCGCTTAGTAGTACATGCTTTTTCTCCCAACTTGTTTACTTTTAACCAAGAAAATAAGTTATGGCCTCTTTCCCCGCAAATAATATTCTATTTCTTGACATTGAAACAGTACCGCAGTTTTCATCATACAATGAATTGCCGGAAGACTGGAAACAATTGTGGGACACTAAATCAAACTCCTTATCGAAATACCACGAAGGCCAAACCAACGAATCATTATATCCCCGTGCAGGCATTTATGCAGAGTTTGGAAAAATTATTTGTATCAGTTGCGGGGTACTACAGGGAAGTGGCGACCATCGAAAGATCGTTCTAAAAAGTTTTTCGGGAAATGAGGAGAAACTGTTACTACAACAGTTTATCGAGATGCTGAATAAATGGGTGGCCGGAGAACCCAAATATCTTTGTGCCCACAACGGAAAAGAATTTGATTTTCCCTACCTGTGCCGCCGGATGATCATTAATAATCTTCCTATTCCCGCTACATTAAACTCATCTGGCAAAAAACCATGGGAGGTAAATCATTTTGATACATTGGAGCTTTGGAAATTTGGTGACTTTAAAAGTTTTACCTCGTTGAATTTGCTGGCCCACACACTCGGCATAAAAACGCCGAAAGATGATATTGATGGCAGCATGGTGTGGGAAGTATATTGGAAAGAAAAGAATTTACAGCGAATCGTTACCTATTGTCAGAAAGATGTAGTGACGGTGGCGCAGATACTATTAAGAATGAACGGCGAGGCGTTGATCAAAGAAGAAAATATCGAAATAAAATAACCAACCTCATGTTCAGAAAGGGTTTATATTTTTTAATTTTTAAATACCTCTTTAGGGGATAGGGGCATGGAAAGAACAAACTACTCCTCCGGCGCAAAATGGGAAGACATTGTTGGTTATAGCCGTGCGGTAAAAGTTGGAAACATCATTGAAGTAACGGGAACGGTGGCGGTTGATGAAAATAGTTTGCTGGTTGGTAAGGATGATGCCTACGGACAAACGAAATTCATTATTGAAAAGATTGAAAAAGTATTACAACGGGCTGGTGCATCTTTGGAAGATGTGGTACGGACAAGAATGTTTGTCACCGACATCAGCCGCTGGGAAGAATATGGAAAAGCACATGGTGAATTTTTTTCTGCCATTAAACCCTGCACTTCGATGATTGAAGTAAAAGGATTAATTGCGCCGGAATATTTAATAGAAATAGAAGCTACCGCTATTATAAGTTAACCTATAAACAAAGCACCAATGAAAAAAATTATCCTTCCACTTATAATTATTGCAACCGCTATTTACAGTTGTGGTAATAAAGATAAAAAGGCAACACCTGTTGCAGAAAAACCAGAAGTAAAAATTGATTCAGCATTAATTACAGACAGCAGTTGGGGTTTAATAACAAAGAAGACAGATTTTGCCGGGCTACAGGCAATATACGGCGCCGCCAACGTAAAGGATGAACGGATTTGCGGCCCCGAATGTGCAGATAGTATTGACGTAACAATAATTTATCCTGAAAAAAATAATGAGTTCACTGTTTACTGGAAAGACAATCTTTATCATACCGCTATCGCTTTTATAGAAACCTATTTACCCGACGGGCCTTATCACACAGCCAACGGACTTAAAATAGGCTCTTCGCTGGAAGACCTTTTAAAAATAAACGGCAAACAAATAATCTTCTCCGGTTTTGACTGGGACTATGGCGGATCTATTCAGGACTATGGCATGGGCACTTTACAAAATTCACCGCTTGGTTTCCGTCTTGAGATGACGGGGGATGGCGGAACAGAACTATCTGGCGATTCCGAATTCAACACAGAAATGCCGGAAGTAAAAAAGAATCTGACTAAAATAAAAATCTTGGCCCTTACACTTTCGTTTTCTAAAGGCTAATA
>JAJAZO010000072.1 GCA_026785745.1 Chitinophagaceae bacterium
AAAAGTTTGATAAATAAGGGAAATTATGTAACCAGTTGCGGTACTACTATCATCGTCCCTTGCGTCGCACAGCCTGCACTGAGTTTATCGAAGTGTTCGGGGTTCTGTTAGCTGGTGAGCTTTTTCATTTCACACAAAGACTGCGAAGGCCTCGCAAAGGCGCAAAGAAAACCAGGCGGCTTATGTATTTCTTTTTTGCGGCCTTGTATGAAATGAAATTATTTCATTTCATATACCTTTTCACCACCCAAAAAAGTCTTTATAACTTTTACCCCTAATAATTTTTCAGTAGCTTCTTTCATAATGTCTGTATCCAGAATAATAAAATCAGCAAACTTTCCTTTTTCCAAACTTCCTTTTTCTTTTTCTTCAAAGTTGGATTTAGCAGCCCAGATGGTCATACCTCTCAATGTTTCTTCTCTTGTCAGTACATTCTCCATTTGATAGCCTGCATCCGGCCAACCTTTCGCATCTTTTCTTATGGCAGCAGCATAAAATGTTTTGAAAGTAGAAATATCTTCTACCGGAAAATCTGTTCCTAATGGCAGCCATCCATTTTGTTGCAATAATTGTTTGTAGGCATAAGCACCTTTCACTCTTTCTCTACCCACTCTGTCACCAGCCCAGTACATATCAGATGTGGCATGAGTAGGTTGAACTGAAGGAATAATTGAATTGGCTCCAAACAGGTCAAAGTCGTTTTGATTGACTACCTGTGCATGTTCAATTCTCCATCGCAGATCATTTTTGCCTTTTAAATATTTTGCATAAATATTCAGCATTGTTCTGTTGCCACTATCCCCGATGGCATGGGTACACATTTGCCAGCCCTTTTGCGAAATATAATTGGCTACTGAATCAAAATGTGCAGGGGAACTTAATAAAAACCCGGACCAATCCGGCTTATCCGTATAGGGGTGCAGCAAACAGGCACCTCTTGAACCAAGTGCACCATCTGCATATACTTTAATGCTTCTTACATTCAACTTGTCGGTTTTAATAGTGCCTTTATTTTCTAAATACTTAAAATTTTCCTTATCATCACTCAGCATTACATACAATCTCATTTTTAAATCACCTTTCTCCTGCAGTGTTTTTATCCTGTCAACAGAACCATAACCTAATCCGCAATCATCAATGGTAGTAAGCCCCACTGCAAAACAATTTTTCTCTGCTGCCTGCAAAGCTTTTTTAAATTGCTCATCCGTGACATCAGGAATTTTTTCTGCAACAAGACCAACTGCATTGTCAATTAATAATCCTGTAAGTGTTCCTTCCATTTCTTCTATTTCACCCCCGGTCAATGTATCACCTGCTTTTATATTGGCTAAATCCAATGCTTTCTGATTAGCAATAGCAGCATGGCCATCTACTCTTCTCAATAGTATGGGTCTGTCAGGAAACAATTCATTTAATTTTTCATTAGTGGGAAATTCTCTTTCTGTCCAGTCATTCTGATCCCAGCCACGTCCTGTTATCCAGCTTGCCTGTCCGTCAGACTGGCCTACTGGATTCTCGGCGGCAAATGTTTTTACTTTTTCAATTACTTCCTCCCAACTGTTGGTGCCCATCAGGTTTACTGTTTGCAGACTCAATCCATAACCTACAAAATGTGCATGGGCATCTATAAAGCCGGGATAAATGAATTTGCCGCCGGCATCTAATTTTTCTGCTGCATCATATTCTTTTTCCAAATCAGCCATTTTACCTGTTGCCAGAATTTTTCCATCTGCTATGGCCATTGCTTCAGCAGTAGAGAAAGAGGAGTCAACCGTATAAATAGTAGCATTATAAACAAGCAGGTCTGCTTTCTTTTTTGAACTGCATGAAAGAAGAAAAAGCGTTATAGCTGCTATGAGATAATTCTTCATTACTAATTTTTAATTATTAATTACTAAATAAAGGAGGATGTTTCTTATTATGCTCCGTTTTATCCTGGAATGCTTTAGCAGCTGCTAAGATAGCAGCTTCATCATATAAGTTGCCGATTAGTGTGATACTTAGTGGTGAGCCGTTTTGGTTAAAGCCAATCGGCATACAAACAACAGGATGGCCGGTGAGGTTTGTTATGGATAATTGCCGTCCGGAAAAAGTTGGAACAATCAGCACATCATAATTTTTCATAAAGGCATTCATCTTCTCACATAATAAATAGCGATACCGGTTCGCATTAATATATTCCACAGCCGGAATAGTTCTTGCTGCCCTAAAACTGTTAGGCCAGAAATCTTTGTCCTGCCGTTCAATCAAATCATCCCGGTTGGTTCTTGTCAATTCATCAAAGGCGGCTGCACTTTCTGCATTTAATATAATATTGATGAGATTGACAGGATACATCGCAGAATCAGCAAAATTAATGGCCTGCACATTAGCTCCCAGTGAACGATAGGCTTCCAGCACTTTCCATTCTGGAGCTTCCTTATTCAATCGGTTAAAAAAATTCTCAGCATAAGCAATACGAAGTTTTGAAAAATCTGTTTTACCTGTATAATTGAAAGTATGCCGGATGGCACTTGGGTCGTTGCCATCTGTACCATGAATAAAAGCGTAAACAATAGAAGCATCTTCCGCACTGCGGCAGATGGGGCCAATCTTGTCCAAACTCCAACAGAGCACCATAGCACCATAGCGGCTCACTGTTCCAAATGTTGGCCGCAAACCGGTGGCCCCGCAACGGGTGGAAGGAGAAACAATAGAGCCCAATGTTTCTGTGCCTATAGCAAAAGGTAATAACCCTGCCACTACTGCCGATGCAGAACCGGCAGATGAACCACTGGAACCTTGTTTCAGATTCCAGGGATTTTTTGTTTCACCACCAAACCATTTATTGTTATAGGCCAAAGCACCGAGAGAAAGCTTGGCACATAATACAGCACCTGCATCTTTTAGTTTTTTGTAAACATAAGAGTCTATATCCAGCACCTGATCTTTATAGGGTGTGCTGCCCCAGGTAGTTTTATATCCTTTTACGGCAAACAAATCTTTTAGTCCATAGGGTATGCCGTGCAATGGCCCCCGGTAAATACCTGCTTTTAATTCATCATCAGCCTGCTTTGCCTGTTTCAGTGCAAGTTCTTCGGTTAAATTAATAACACATTCCAATGTATCGCCCCATTTTTTTAACCGGGCAATAAAAAACTTAGTGAGGTCAACCGAACTTATTTTTTTATTAGATACCAGCGAAGTTAATTGCGGAATAGAATAGAAAGCAAGATCATTTTTATTAGCAGGAAGTTCTGTCCGCATCGGGATGTCCCAATAAATCTTTTCTTTTTTTGTAGAAATTTTCATGCCCGCAGGTGCGGGATTAAAGGCAAAAGGATAAGGAATATCATTTGCAGGTAAAGTTTTGTGCATTCCTTTATATAGCAACAGGTAATTATTCAGATTTCCTATCATGGAATCGGCTTCGGCATCAGTAAAATCAAGGTCATACCATTTTACGTTATTACGGATGAGTTGAATTGTATCGGCTTTTGTTTGAGCCTGAGTGGCAATAATCGTTGAAGAGAGGAGAAAAGTTAGAAAGAGTCGCATATAAACAGTTTTATGTCGCTGAAATTAAGGAAATTCTTTACCTTTTACCCAAATCAACTATTATGCGAAATCTTATTTTCTCTTTTTTGGCTTCAATCATTATTGTTTCGTGTCAGGACACAAATAAAAATGTTACAGGCGGTAATATGCCGGTGTCTGATTATTTTAATTATGGTGACAGTGGAGTGCAATCTGCCGGTGTAAAAATGATTCCGATTAAAACACCGGTGGGTGATTTTAAAGTCTGGACAAAAAGGTTTGGCAATAATCCCCGTATCAAAATTTTATTATTGCATGGCGGCCCCGCCATGACACATGAATACATGGAATGTTTTGAAAGTTTTTTTCCGCAACAAGGATTTGAATTTTATGAATACGACCAGCTCGGTTCTTATTACAGCGATCAGCCAAAAGACAGCAGCCTCTGGACAACTGAACGCTTTGTAGAAGAAGTGGAACAGGTTAGGAAAGCAATAGGTGCCGACTCCACTAATTTTTATTTGTTGGGAAATTCATGGGGTGGCATTCTGGGGATGGAATATGCGTTGAAATATCAAAGCAATATGAAAGCATTGCTGGTAGCAAACATGGTAGCCAGTGCACCGGAATATGGTAAATATGCAGATGAAGTATTGGCAAAACAAATGGACCCAAAAGTGCTGGCAGAGATAAGAGCTATTGAAGCCAAAGGCGATTTTGCTAATCCAAGGTATATGGAACTATTGTTACCGAACTTTTACAAGGAGCATTTATGCCGGCTACAGGAATGGCCGGATGGGTTTAACCGTTCAATGAAACATGTTAATGGAGAAATCTATGCGATGATGCAGGGGCCTTCGGAATTTGGTATTGGCGGAAGATTAAAAAACTGGGATATAAAAAATAGGTTGAAAGAAATAAAAGTACCAACGCTGATGATAGGGGCGAAGCATGATACGATGGACCCGAAGGCGATGGAAGAGCAGAGTAAAATGGTACAGCATGGCCGTTATCTTTATTGCCCCAATGGCAGTCATCTATCTATGTGGGATGATCAGCAGGTGTTTATGAATGGAGTTATTCAATTTATTAAAGATGTGGATGAACAGCGGTTTAAATGATTTTTCAATATTGTGTGGGCATGGAGAGCAACCAATACAATCCTCTTGCCGTCAGTTTTGAAAATGGTGATGGCATTGAGGTCATTTTTATGCCAGTCATCTTCATTTTTAACTGCTGGATTAAAGAAGGTAAGTCAAGAAATAATAATGTTAAATCCACAGGACGCTAACCTTCTGGCCGATTGGTTGTTGCCTCATTAAATTTCCATGAATCAAATTTTCTGAACGGGATAAAGCAATGATTGCATTTTTAAGATACAACCATTTACAAGATGGAATTGATTTTTGAATGGGAAGGCGGTGCTTTCACACAAATCCCGGTCGAAGAGCAGAAGGGAGGACTTTTAATTTTTTACTGAAATAGAAAAGTATAATTTTGCGAAAAATATTTTTAACTTCAATCACCTAAATCAACAAAGCATGAAACTAGTTAAAGCATCTATGGGAATTCTGTTTGCCGCTTCACTACTTATAGCCTGCGGTGGAAAAGATAAAAAAGAAGACAAGAGTCCTGTAGGCAAACTGGAAGGAGCCTGGGAAATAAAAAGGGCAGAAGGAATTAATAGCCTTCAGAATGTAGGAGCCTCTTATGAATTCAAAGGGAATAAATTAACATGTCGTCAACAAGGGTTTATCATCCCCGGCACCACCTTTATAACTGACAGTACTTTCGCTTTTCAGATAGATGGTCAAGAGGGGAAGTCAATGTATAAATATCATTTCAATGGCGACACTTTGCTGGTAGTTCCCCCAAACAACGTTGGGCAGGTGTTTCATATGGTAAAAAAATAGAACTCAGCACACTTTGTTTTTGTTGTCAAACTTTCTTTAGGAGGATAACCAGTATCCTTGGAATTTCGTTCCTGTTATCGTCATCAAAATGTTCTTTGATATCAACAAGGGTTAATCCGTTTTTCTTGCCTGCTTGCACAAAATCTGAAATATGATGTGTAAAACAATCAACTATTTGCAAACCATTTTCCGTTTCAAACCTTGCTTTGCTGCCGGCATATTGTTTAAAGGGGTGCAGTTCGCTAATATAAACAT
>JAJAZO010000073.1 GCA_026785745.1 Chitinophagaceae bacterium
GAAAAAAATATCCCTGTGCTGATGGCACTGCTTGGCGTTTGGTACACTAATTTCTTCGGTGCCCAGTCAGAAGCTATTCTTCCTTACGATCAGTACATGCACCGCTTTGCAGCCTATTTCCAGCAAGGAAATATGGAAAGCAATGGTAAAACTATTGACCGCAATGGCGAACCAGTTGAGTATGCTACAGGCCCTGTTATCTGGGGCGAACCCGGCACCAACGGTCAACATGCCTTTTACCGGTTGATACACCAGGGTACACCATTAATTCCATGCGACTTTATTGCCCCGGCACAAAGTCACAATCCCATCGGAGATCATCATGTAAAATTGCTGAGCAATTTTTTTGCCCAAACAGAAGCTCTCCTGAATGGTAAAACGGAAGAGGAAGCTGAAAAAGAATTGGAGAAGCAAGGGCTTTCATCCGAAGAAATTGCAAAGCTACTCCCCTATAAGATTTTTTCCGGCAACAAGCCGACAAACTCTTTCCTGGTAAAAAAGATTACTCCCTATACACTCGGAGAATTAATTGCCTTATACGAACATAAAATATTTGTACAGGGAGTTATCTGGAATATTTACAGCTTCGATCAGTGGGGAGTAGAATTGGGAAAACAATTGGCTAATAAAATTTTACCTGAATTACAGTCGGATGATATTATAAACAATCATGATTCTTCTACCAACGGACTTATAAATGCCTGGAAGCAAATGAGAAAATAGTGATAATTTCGGGTTGCTTAAAAATTCTGTTTATGAAAAAGGTTTTTCTTCTTTTCGGAATTGCAGCATTTTCTTCGGCTTCAGCACAGCAAAAAGATTTGTTTGATATTCAAAAACATTTGCAAAAGAAACAGGCCGAAAGCAAAAAAACTGATGAAATGAATAGTTTGGTTTTTCCAATTAAGAAACCTTTTATTCCAGTTGAATCTTATAGAGAGAACAAGCCCCTTGTATCCTACACTTTACCGAACGGCGATATGGTTATTATTTCCAGATTGGGCGATATGCCTTGCATAAAACCCGACCCAAGTCAATTATACTTCATGCCCAATCTTGCATATAGCGGGGAATTCAACTTCTCTCCACAAAGGCCAAAGCCCGGCCAGATTCCCAATGGTTTAAGACCTTATAGAATGATTGCTTCAAAATAAATAATAAGCAATTTTTTTTACCTATAGTTGGTATTTGCAAAAAGTTCAAAAACTGATTGAGGGGATCTCTAAAAACCCTCCAAGAGTTAACCAAAAGAAACTCTTATTGAGAGGAGAACTCTTGGAGGGATTAGTTTTTAGCGATGCCCTTGTTTTTATTTCCTGAACTTTATTTTAGCAATAAATATTTTCAAAAAAAATCCCTCCCGCATTAAACGGAAGGGATTTGTATATCATGTGTATCGTTTCTTCTTATTGAATCACCACTAATCCTGATACAGTAGTGCCTGCAGTGGTATTATTAACTTTTACCACATAGGTACCTGCTGCCAGGGTACTGAGGTTAAAGTCCATCCGCAAATAAGGACTAGTTATATTGTCAAGGAAAAACTCCTTCTCTGCTACTAATTGTCCATTCGACTTGTAGATGGAAACCACTCTCTTTTCTGCTGTAGAACCGTTGTAATACAACCTAACCTGGAAAGCTCCATCACTTGGGTTTGGATAAATCCATAACCTGTCGGATGCTTCTGCGCCGATTGTAATTGTACCAGCTAATGCGGCTGAAGAAGTACAACCAGCGGCTGTTGTTGCAGTTACAACGTATGTCCCTTGCCTGTCAACATTTGCAGTAAAAGCATTACCTCTTACACCCGCAAGTACCGAGCCGTTCAATGTCCATACATAACTGGCTGCGGCAGGAGTGCTGGTTGCAGTTATTACAGATGTTTGACCCGGGGCAAGTAATAAATCAGTAGCAGATAAAGTTACCGTTGGCAAAGGATTTACAGTTAGCGTAGCTGAACCAGAATTTACTACACCAGCACATGGTGTCGCTGCAAGCACTGCACGGTAAAGATTACCATTCATTGATAATGCTACTCCGGTAGCTGTATAAGATGCAGAAGTGGCCCCTGCTATATTGGTCCAGGGTACACCAGCATCTGTACTTACTTGCCACTGATACGTTAAAGGATTACCACCTAAAGCACTTACAGTAAATGTGGCGTTGTTACCAACACAAGCCGCAGCATTAGCAGGATTTACTACTCCGGATACTGCTGCTACCGTAGTTACTGGTATTACTGTTGGAGCACTTGTACACGGTGTAGCAGTGCTATACACAACAGAATAATTCGTAGTTGAAGTTGATGTGCCTGTAGTTGGTTGTACAAAAATAGTTGTTGCCAATGAGCCAGCTACGTAAGGAATAGTAGCTGTAGCATTGGTAAACATAGTAGCTGGTGCAGTAGAAGTCCAAACTCCAGATGCGGGTGCGCCGTAAGTTATAGTGACTGACCAGTTCGTTAAAGTACCAACATCACCACCATACCAATCAGATAACCCTAATACCCAGTTACCATTTAGTATTGTAGTTATAGCAGACCATGGCATGCCATTAGGTGCAGTCTGGAAGGCCCCGGATGGACCATACCCCTGTAATCTATCTGCAGCAAAAGTTCCGGTTCGTGGAGCCGGTGCTCCACTAAGTGGCGTAACTGATGTAGAACTAATAACGGTATACACGAAACCAGTTGAACTATTACTTCCTGTACCACCATCAAGTTCCCCTATTAGGTTCATAAGAGCCCCATTAGGTGCTCTAACTGTTATCTCAAGATCCCCTACATATGTATGACCAGGAATATTTATTTTAATACTCACATTGCTAACAATTGCTCCAGCAGGTATACCAGAAACGGGAATTGTACTAAATACTCCCGCAGGAGTATTATCTGGTATTGGTAGCGGTGTATTATTAGTAAATGTTACTGTTGAGGGCGATGATGCATTGGTTAAGGTTAACTGTTGGATGGAACCTGCACAAATTGTAGCCGACGCAGGTGATACAGTTGCAACAAGAGGATTCACCGTTAATGTAACAGGATTACTGAAATCAACTGCCGTACAAGGGCCTACCATTACAGCACGGTACTGGTAACCGCTAATTGTACCCGGAACATCGCTCAAAGTTAATGTAGTGGTAGTAGCACCGGAGAATATTCCGCCATTAGTTACAGTTGTCCATGGAGCAGCAGCAGAAATTCTTTGCTGCCATTGATAAGTTAATACAGAGCCGGTTGTTGCAATAGAGAAGCTTGCATTACCAGAACACTGAATACTTGCACTGGAAGGTTGTGTAGTATATACTCCCTGGATACAAGGCTGAATGTTTACGGTATAGTCTTCCACCTGGCCAAAAGCAGTATTGCCGCATGGTGCTGGTCCATTAAAATTAGTATCAACCATTCTCACCCTCATTCTTGTAGAACCTACAGTTGCAGTGGTAGGTATAGTAATAATCCCTGTATGTGGGCCAACTCCGATTCCTGAAGTATAAACCGTTTCACCTGCATCAAAGAAATCTCCATCCTGGTTGTAATCTATCCAAACAGCTACCTGGTCTGAACTAAACGCACCTGAAATTGACACTGTTATCGGTGCCGCCTGTCCATGAACCATGGTAGTTGAAATTCCTGAAAAATTCTCATATCCTGCTGTAGAAGTTGAGGTATTATTTATAGTGCCATATGTTACATTTGAAATTTTCTCAAAAGCAAGACTGGTTGCACCACCTGCACAATAACAATTATTTATTGGTGACAATAAAATCTGGACAGGTGCAGATGTGCCCATATTAGCACCGCAGGTAACAGTTGCTCTGTAGAAAGTGGGAGCGGTCTGGGATGTAGTTAAAGTACTGCCATTAGCTCCGGCTATATTAGTATAAGGTCCGCCC
>JAJAZO010000074.1 GCA_026785745.1 Chitinophagaceae bacterium
GCATCATACACCTTGCGATAGATAGGTGCCAATAATTCGTTTTGTCTATCTTCTACTGCCTTATTTACTAATTGCTGCCAGTTTTGTATTTGATAAATTAATGTTGGCAATTCCTGTTCAATCTGTTTGCGAACAGCCGGAGGAGTTTTTATAGAATCCCTGTACACACTGTCTTTATATTGATACAAAGAAACGATCTGTGCATACTGTGGATTTATTGAATCAGCCTGGTAGCGTTCCAGCAAAGAATCAAGTTTAGCTGTTTCTGGCATTATGCTTACCATGTTATCAACGCTGATGTAACCAGCTTTCATCTGTGCACCGGCGTTGCCTGCTAATAAGAGACCCGTAGCCAGGGCAAATACTGTAAGAAATTTTTTCATTTGTTTGTTTTTGTTTATCCCGGTTCTCCGGGATTATTGTTTTACTATGATTAACAAAGAAGGCAGTTAGTTGCGCCATTCTCCTTTTTTTAACACTTATCGAACCCCCAGATCTTTGAGCACATCTTCACTCTTGTCCAGTTTGGGGTCGGCAAATATAATGGTAATTCCCTCACTTTTGTCGAGTACAAAATCGTAGCCCCGCTGCACCGCCATTTTTTGCACGGCATTGTACAACTTATCCTGTATAGGTTTGATCAATTCCTGTCTTTTTTTGAACAGATCTCCTTCAAAACCAAAGCGTTTGCGCTGCAAGTCCCGGAGGGCTTTTTCCTTATTAAATAACTGGTCTTCCCTTTTTTTCTTCAGGTCATCACTCAGCATTACCTGCTCGGCTTCAAAGGCTTTATACATGCCATCCAGTGCGGTTTGCTGCCCATCAATATCCTTTTGCCAGCCAGCAGCAATATCATCCAACTGTTTTTGAGCGGTTTTGTAATCAGGCATTTTGTCTAAAATATACCTGGTATCAATAACAGCATACTTCTGCGCCTGTGCAACACCAGCAACAAGCAGGAGGCTAAAAACTGCAACCAATATTTTTTTCATATAAATAATTTTTTGAAATGTTGAATATCAATTTCACAATTATTCCGGCTCAAAACCAAGCATAAAGGTAAACCGGGATGCTCCTTTCAATCCTGTTTGTCCGGGAGTGATGCGGTCAAGTCCTACACCATAGTCAAACCCGAGCAAACCAAACATTGGCAGGAAGAACCTCATTCCCACACCTACGCTGCGACGGAGACGGAACGGATTGTAGTCCTTATAATCATGCCATCCATTGGCTGCTTCGAAAAATGATAAAGCATATATAGTGCTGCTGGGGTTTGTTACCAGCGGGAAACGCATCTCTAAAGTATATTTATTAAACATGATAAAGAAGTTGGAAGCAGTTTGCTGATCAGGATTCACTGTAGGATCAGATGTCTCGTAAACAGGATAGCCACGGTGTGCTATAATATCGAATCCAAGCAACCCAAAGTTATTCGTCAACCCTGCATCACCCACCTGGAAACGTTCAAAGGGTGAGTAACCAAGTTTGTTATTGTAGCGGCCCATAAAACCATACTTGGCTGCTATCTTCAACACCAACTGACGATTTTTTTCAGCACCCATTGGCTTACCAATTGGAACAAACCATTCTGCATTAAACTTCCACTTATGGTACTCCGGAGTTTTATAGGGATTGGAAGAACTAACTATTTTCTTATTAAATAAAGAGTATGGCGGTGTAAACTGCAAACTGGCTATAATATTGGAACCGCTGGTAGGGAAAACAGGATTGAATACTGATGATCGTTGTAATCCGATCTTCATGCTGATATTACTTGATGTTCCGTCTTTCAATCCGGCAAATATGGGATAGTCGCTCAGTTTATACTGCGTAAGATTCAATGTGTAAACAAGACTGAAAAAGTCATCCGGCCATTTTAATTGTTTACCGAGTGAAACAGAAAAACCAGTTGTCTTCAAATAATTCGTATCTGATTTAGCCCGGTCTATCTGCCCGGTAAACTGGTCAAATGCATTTGAGAATTTACTGTTGTTGATGCCAAACGTAAGAGAGTTTCTTTTTTTACCACCCAACCAGGGTTCGGTAAAAGAAGCACTGAGTGAACGGTAAGCCCGGCCATTTGACTGGATACGAAGGCTCAGTTTTTGTCCATCACCGGTAGGTAATGGATCCCAGGCTGATTTCTTCCAAATATTTCGGATAGAAAAATTATTGAACGTAACACCGAGTGTTCCAGTAAGACCTACACCACCACCCCAACCGGCAGAAAGCTCCAACTGATCAGACGATTTTTCTTCGAGTTTCCAGTTAATGTCCACCGTACCATCATCAGAATTGGGGACCACGCCGGGGTTGATTGTTTCCTGATTGAAGAATTGCAGGTTTGCCAATTCCCGTTGTGAACGGATAAGATCTGACCGGCTGAATAATTCCCCCGGAACCGTTCTAAGTTCACGGCGAATTACATAGTCTTTTGTTTTTTCATTACCTGCAATGGTAACATTCTTTATTCTTGCCTGCGGTCCTTCCGTAATTCTTATTTCATGATCAATGGTATCATTGTACACCGCTGTTTCTACCGGCTCTACCCGGAAGAACAGGTACCCATCATCCATATACAGGCCGCTGATGTCGCCTCCTTCCTGTGCTGCTTCTTTACCAAGCCGTTTATTGAGGATACCGATATTATAAACATCACCTTTATTAATTCCTAAAAGTACATTGAGTAAAGAATCAGTGTACTTCGCATTTCCTTTCCAGGCAATATTGCCGAAATAATATTTTTTGCCTTCATCTACTTTCAGGTCAACATTGATGTTGCCGTCTTTTGTAGCAATCGTTGTATCGGCAATAATCTGTGCATCACGATACCCCTGCGAATTATAATAGTCGAGTACCTTGTTCTTATCCTCTTCGAATTTGGTAGTATTAAACTTTGCACCGCTTAGTTTGAAACGGAAATAAGGGTCTAATACTTTTTTTGTTTTACTTATTGAAAGGAAGCCCCATTCATTTATGTATTCATTAAAAGAGAAAGGCTTAGTTGTACCGTAAGGACTTGGTGTTTTGTCAGCAGCCTCCAGCGATACTTTACTCATTTCCTTGGTTCCCTTCATCTGCTTTTTTAGCCGAAGGCCATCAACGCCGCTATTTCCAAAAAAACGGACATTATCAATGTGAACCTTTTTGCCTTTGTCCACATAGATAATCATGGCATTTGAATTAGCAAATGAAGTATCAGGGGTTTCTTCAATTCGTACTGTTACATTCTGGTAGGCCTTATCGGTATAAAATTTAGTAACCTGTTCTACAATTTGGCGACGGGTATTTTCTGTAATAATAGTTTGCTTGGCCAACGTTACTTTGGTCAATATTTCTTCTTCGTCTGATTTTTTAATGCCAACAAATTTAAAATTGCCAAGTCGGGGACGTTCAACAACACTTACTTCAATCCATACTTTATCATCCTGTACCCGGGTAATATATACCTGCACACCGGAAAAAAACTTTTGCCGCCAAAGAGCTGCAATGGCTTTAGCAAAAATATCTGCGCCGGGATGAACGAATTTATCACCGGGCTGTAGGTTCGTAATAGAATAAACGATAGAAGTATCCAGGTGTTTTATCCCGGTAATCTTAATGTCAGCGATAGAATACTCTTTGGGAATTTTGGAATTTTTCCATTCCAATAGTTTAGGGTCCACAGAAGTAGGATTGGATGTGTCTGGTCCCTGTGCAGAAACGTCAGATACAGATACAAACACAGTAACCACAATAATACTAAGCCTTAGTAAAAATCTTTGCATGATTGATTGTTCAAAGTCAGTCTCAAAATGTGCCGAAGCAGCCATTAATTTGTTGCTTTACAGGCCCACCCCTCTGGTTGAGGCGGCAAAATAACGGTAAAAAATTGAAGTCTTTGTTAAAGAAAAGGGGAAAGAAAGTCAAATACGGCCATAAAAGGCAAATGTGTCAAAAAATAATTCCTGAAAAAGGCTTTTCTACTTCGATTTACTGATTTATTTGACTTGCTGGCTGGTTTTCCACCTGGTCGCTCGTTTTACCAAACCGTCTTTCCCGGCCCTGGTAGTCCAGAATGGCTTCGTACAGGTTTTCCTTTCTGAAATCTGGCCAGCGAACATTGGTGAAATATAACTCGGCATAAGCCAGTTGATACAGCAAAAAATTGCTGATTCGATATTCTCCACTGGTTCGAATCATCAGTTCCGGATCGGGAAAACCGCTGGTACAGAGGTATTGTTGCAGAATATCCTGATCAATATTTTCTATATTCAACCGGCCGCTTTTTACTTCCCAGGCTATACTTTTTACGGCGTTCAGCAATTCCCATCTTCCGCTGTAGCTTAAAGCCATTATCAGGTTCAGCCCGGTATTTTCTTTTGTAATGTCGAGAGCTTCGTTTAGTTCATTTTTAGCATACTCAGGCAGCATGTTCATATCGCCAATTACATGCAGCCTGATATTGTTTTTATCAAGGCTTTCCACTTCTTTTCGGATGGTGCTTACCAGCAATTCCATCAGACCAATTACTTCATACTCTGGCCGGTCCCAGTTTTCTGTAGAAAAGGCATAAAGGGTGAGATATTCGATGCCCAGCTCAGCAGAGCCTTCCACAATATTTCGTACACTTTCTACTCCATGAAAATGACCGAAGAGTCTGTCTTCACCTTTTTCTTTTGCCCAACGGCCATTGCCATCCATAATGATGGCTATATGGCGGGGTAGATTGCCTTTGTCTATTTTTTCAAGTAATTGAGACATAAAAAGGTTGCTAAGCGAACAATCAAAGGTATTGCGGATTGGCGGGATTTTTATCGGGACAAATAAATTTTGCCAATTAAAAGAAAAAAGCCGCTTCTTCCTTCGACAAGCTCAGGATTACGAAGCGGCTTTAAAAAATATACATCATTGATTTAGTTTCTGCCCCAAACAGCCATCCTTGATTTCCCTCTCAGGTAGCCTTTTGTTTCGTACCAGAACTCAATTTTGGTAAGATGTCTTAATCCTCCATCCATATCAATAACACGGCTTTCGCTGCCTTGTACAAAGCGATTTTTTAATTCAACATTTTGTTTGGTTCCATTATCAAAATGAATGATCATTTTGTACATTTTCAATGGGCCATCAGTTACTTTTAGTTTTATCTGGCGTACATCATCTTTCCAATTGCCAAAATTGATAACATCATAGTCAGAACTAAAACCTACTTTTTTATCTGCCAGGAAAAACCAATCACCGGTTTTGCTTTTTGTGCTGGTGTTATCAGATGTAAAGGCTGTAGTAAGGCTGAAAACAGCAGCAATAAGGGTGCTGTAAAAAAAAGTTGTCAGGCGCATAGTAACAATTATTAGGTTAATTAAATGTGGTTGGTGAAACTACTTTATAAAGTTACATAATAGACCATGTATTAATTAGTGTAGTTTAATGTTACTGCTAAATAAATACAATATGGGATATGCACACTAACCCATCTGGGTGATTTTATAGTTATAGCTATGCAAGAAATTAGTCAGCCTTAGGGCACCTGTACGACTGGAGATTGAAAGTAATATGGAACATAGCCGTTACAAACTGATCTTTCTGCTTGCTATTACCCCGTTGACGACCGGGAATACCAATAGGGTCGCCAATTTCGTATGACCTGTCGCTTAATAATAAAGCATTGGATGTACTTCCATCAGGATTAGCAGGAAAAGCTGCGAGATCAACATAGGTTTTACTTACATCATCCAGGTAGTCTGTGTTAGTAAACCGGTGCAGTATTTCAAACCCTATATTAATTCTTTCATTAAAGGAATATTTGACACCGCCACCAAAAGGAATGCTGATGCCAATAGAACTGTATTGTTTGCGGCTAGGATATAAGGGACTATCCTGCCCTTCTGTTCCCAATGGCCGTAGAAATATTTTTTCCCCTCGCAGGAATGCATAGGGGTCGTAACTAAAAACACCGGCACCAAATGTTATATATGGAGTGAAACTATAAGCCGGCTCGCCGGGCATAAAACGAAAGAAATTAAAATCGCCTTGTAAACTAAGCTCCCAAACTTTGGTGTTAAAGCTAAGGTTGCGGCTGTACATGTATTGGTTATGGTCGTTGTATTGGTCAGAATAGCCTAACTGTGCAAAACTGGCACCTAACCTCAATGCTATATAGTTACCTAAGTTTTTACGGAAAAAAATACTGGCAGCCACTTTAGGCCGGTTTAGCCGGCCACGGGTATTTATATCGCCAAAATAATGGCCGGCACCAATTCCCACTCCAAACTCACCTTCCTGCACTATAGACTCCTGTGCTGAAACAGCGGTAGTGCCTGAAAAAAAGGCCAGTAAAGAAAATACAAGGGCTGCAATAAACTTCTTCATCATAACTTAAAAAATGGTTCGGAATTAACTTAGAACGTTAAAAATACTATTTTCTTTTATTTGTGGCCAGAAATTACACAAATAGTGCTTTTGCAGGGTCTGGGAGAAAATGAAACGGACATAATTCTGGTCCGGCCCTTTAGGCTTTTAGTTTCGTTTGTCCAATCCCCAGGTCAGTTTATTGCGGAGAGTTTGCAGGAAATTATTTTCGCTGAGGCGGACCAGCTTTACGTCAAAACTCTCTTTTTTTATCGCCAGCTGCACATCTTTGCTGATGATCTGTCGCCGGGAGTCCAGGGCACAGATGATTTCATCTGCCCGGCTTTCAATTTCAAAAGAAATGATATTGTTATCCGGGACAATAATTGGGCGAACATTAAGATTATGCGGTGCTACTGGGGTTATTACAAAACTGCCTGAATCAGGAAACACAACCGGGCCATTGCAGCTTAATGAATACCCGGTGGAACCGGTTGGGGTGGCCACTATCAGGCCATCTGCCCAATAAGTATTCAAAAATTCACCATTGAGGTAGGTATGAATCTTTATCATGGAAGCCACATCTCGTTTATGAATAGAAAAATCATTCAACGCATAAGGCACATTTCCAAACATGGGAAGGCTGGCATCCAGGTGAATTAATGTTCTTGTATCTTCTACATACGTTCTTTTTGCAATGGCTTTTACGGCTGTCTTTACTTCTTCCCGGCCAATACTGGCGAGGAAACCAAGGCGGCCAAAATTGATTCCCATAATGGAAATCTTTTTGTCCCGTACCAGGGTAACGGTATCCAGCAAAGTACCATCACCCCCAAGGCTGATGATGAACTCCACCTCTTCAGTTAAGTCTTCTGCTACTGCAAATGTGTTGGTATCAGCA
>JAJAZO010000075.1 GCA_026785745.1 Chitinophagaceae bacterium
ACCTTCATTAACACACATCCCGGATCTGCAAGAAATAAGGATGCGACAGAAATCATGGATATTTGTCGTGGAAAACTAGAGGCGAAGGATTTTCAGAGTGCACAATTATATTATGACATTGGACAATTCAGGGCGGCTGCAGTAGCATATGCTACTTTATTAAATGCCTACCCGGAATCTATAAAAGGAGATGAGTACAAACTGATGATTATAAAATCATACTACCGCTTTGCAGAACTGAGTGTGGAAGAAAAAAAGGTAGAACGATTTGAGCAGGTTGTAACGGAGTGTAATGAATTTACAGACCGGTTTCCTGACAGTAAATTTAAAAAAGAGGCGGAACAAATCTTAAACTTATCGCAAACAAATATTAAACAACTAAATAATGAGCAAATTAAGACGGCAGCTTAGCGCAGGTATTACTAATAACGTAGAGACCCGCCACCTTGATGATATTAAAGGCAAAACAGGCAATCTGTATGAGTCTATATCAATTATTGCTAAAAGATCCAACCAGATAAATATTTCTCTTAAAGAAGAGTTGCATAATAAACTGGAAGAATTTGCCAGCCATACCGACAGTCTTGAAGAGATTCATGAAAATAAAGAGCAGATAGAAATTTCCAGGGCTTATGAAAGAATGCCTAATCCCGCATTACTGGCTACTCAGGAGTTTCTGGAAGACAAAGTTTATTTCCGTAAGGGTGATGATGAACTTTTCAGCTAATTCTGGTAAGGCCAATTTATAAATTACTTACAGCGATGGGTTTCCGTCGCTTTTTTGATTTAAGGGCATCTCTAAAAACCTTCCAAGAGTTAACCAAAAGAAACTCTTTTCGAGGGAAGAACTCTTGGAGGGTTTAGTTTTTAGTACCCTTAAACAGAAACTTGACAGTTGGTTATCAGCTTTCTTCAGTAAATGGTATTTTTGATATAGTATGTTGCAGGGAAAAAAAATAGTATTGGCTATTACAGGCAGTATCGCTGCCTATAAATCAATTTATCTGGTTCGCCTGCTGGTAAAAGCCGGGGCGGAAGTAAAAGTTGTAGTTACCCCCGCTGCAAAAGATTTTGTTTCAACCCTTACATTGTCAACTCTTAGCCGAAACCCGGTGCTGGTTGACCTCTTTGACGAACAAAGCTGGACTAATCATGTCATGTTAGGTCGCTGGGCTGATGTGATGGTGATAGCTCCTCTTAGCTGTAATACACTGGCAAAAATGGCCAATGGACAATGCGATAACCTTTTACTGGCTACTTATCTTTCTGCTACCTGCCCGGTTGTAGTGGCTCCTGCTATGGACGAAGATATGTGGCATCACCCCGCAACTAAAGAAAATCTAAAAAAGCTTGAATCGTTTGGCAATAAAATAATACCTGTAGAGAAGGGCGACCTGGCAAGCGGCTTGCACGGCGAGGGGCGAATGGCTGAACCAGAGCAGATATTGGACTTTATCACTACCAATTTTTTTTTGACCCGTCCATTAGAAGGTAAAAAAGCCATCGTAACGGCAGGTCCCACATACGAACCAATAGACCCGGTTCGTTTTATTGGAAATAATTCTTCCGGGAAAATGGGCTTAGCTATCGCAAAAGAATTACACCATCGTGGTGCAGAGGTAACATTAATAATGGGGCCATCGCAACTTGATATTACGGCAAATGGAATTACCGTAGTTAAGGTGAAAACTGCTGATGAAATGTACAGGGCTACTAATGATGCGTTTCAGCAAACAGATATTGCTGTTATGGCAGCAGCCGTAGCAGATTATTCACCAATTGAGCAAGTGAAAGAGAAAATTAAAAAGAAAGAAGAAACACTGACAATAGAATTGACTAAAACAAAAGACATTTTAAAAAGCCTGGGTGAAAAGAAAAGAGCAGGACAGGTGCTGGTCGGGTTTGCATTGGAAACTAATAATGAAAAGCATTATGCCATGGAAAAGTTGCAAAGGAAAAATGCCGATATGATCATACTGAACTCACTCAATGATAGTGGTGCCGGATTTGGACATGATACTAATAAGATTACTATATTCGAAAAGAGTGGGCAAGAGTTTGCATTTGAGACTAAATTAAAAAATGAAGTTGCAAAAGATATTGTTGATACTATAATCCGTCTTTATTATGCATAAAAAAATAATTATCGCTTTTGCTTTTGTTGTTGCAGCACTATTTGTACAGGGCCAGGAAATACAGGCCCGCCTCACTATAAATGCTGCTAAAGTGAGCACCAAGGTGGATAGAAAAGTGTTCCAGACGCTGCAAACGACATTAATGAATTTTCTGAATAACAGAAAGTGGACCAATGATCCCTTTCAACCCGGTGAAAAGATTCAGTGTAATTTTTTGCTGAACATAGATGAGGATCTTGGAAATAATGTTTTCAAAGGCAAGCTTACAGTTCAGGCTGCCCGACCTATTTATAATACAAACTACGATTCACCCATAGTAAATTTTTTGGATGATAATATAGCGTTCAGGTATATAGAGTTTCAGCCAATTGAGTTTAATGAAAACAGGATACAGGGTAATGATCCGCTGGCGGCAAATATTACGGCCATACTGGCTTATTATGTCAACATGGTTTTGGGGTTTGATTATGGTTCGTTTTCTCCACGTGGCGGGGACACTTATTTTCAAAAGGCATGGAACATTGTAAATAATGCGCCGGAAAATTCTTCCATCTTTGGCTGGAAGTCATTTGATGGCCTCCGTAACCGATATTGGCTTGCAGAAAATCTGAACAATAACCGGTTTGCTTTAGTGCATGATGCCTTATATTCTTATTATCGTACCGGTATGGATATTTTTTATGAAAATGAAGATGCCGGTCGTAACGGCATTTTGAATTGCCTCAATTTCCTTAACACACTCAACTCGGGCAACCCCAACTCAATGATCATTCAGTTTTTTTTCCAGGGCAAAAGCAATGAACTGGTAAAGGTTTTCAGTAAGGCGAGTGCAGAACAGAAGAGCAGGGCAAGAGATTTCTTATCCCGGCTTGACGTTACCAATGGAGCTGCCTATAAAGAACTACGATGAGGATAAGTTTGCTGATAGCTCTGGCAGTAATTTTTACCGCTGGTTGTAAAAATAAAAATGGGATCCCCAATAATGTGTTGCCTGAAAAAAAAATGCAGGCGATATTGTGGGACATGATGCGGGCCGATCAGTTTTTAGCCGATTATGTACTCAACAAAGATTCATCGCTGAATAAAACAACGGAAAGCCTGAAATATTACCAGCAGATATTCGCTATACATAAAACAAGTAAGGAAGAGTTTCAGCATAGTTTTTCTTTTTACAAATCCCATCCTGTTTTGCTGAAAGCAATGATAGATTCAATAAGCAAACCCCCTATCGAAACAGCACCGGTATTTGCAAAACCAGATTCTGCAACTACTTCTCCCATTTTTCATAAGGATACAGGAATAAGAGACCCGCCAAAAAAAATTGCAGGACACATCGTCAACACCCAAGAAGAAAATAAGGCCGAAAGCCATTTAAATGCAAGGCCATTTTGATAATAACAAGTTCCCTAATTTTACTACCTAATTGATTTTGCATGAACAAGGTTGTAAGTGCTGCTGATGAAGCTATCAAAGATGTTTTTGATGGAGCCATAGTAATGTTAGGCGGCTTTGGCCTCTGTGGTATTCCTGAAAACTGTATTACTGCGCTGGTAAAGAAAGGTGTAAAAAAGCTAACTTGCATTTCCAATAATGCCGGTGTGGATGATTTTGGAATCGGGCTGATGCTGAAACAACGACAGGTGAAGAAAATGATTTCTTCTTATGTAGGAGAGAATGCTGAGTTTGAAAGACAATTACTTAGCGGAGAGCTGGAAGTGGAACTGATACCACAGGGTACACTGGCCACTCGTTGTATGGCGGCCGGATATGGTATGCCGGCTGTGTTTACACCGGCTGGCGTGGGAACGGAAGTAGCCATCGGAAAAGAAGTGCGGCAGTTTAATGGAAAAGAATATTTACTGGAGCATGCCTTTGATGCTGATTTTGCCATTGTAAAAGCATGGAAAGGCGATACAGATGGCAACTTAATTTATAAAGAAACAGCAAGAAACTTTAATCCATTGATGGCAATGGCCGGAAAAATAACTATTGCGGAAGTAGAGCAATTAGTACCTGTGGGAGAACTTGACCCCAACAATATTCACACACCGGGCATTTATGTGCATCGCATTTTTCAGGGTAGCAATTATCAGAAAAGAATAGAACAACTTACAGTAAGAAAAGCCAAATAAATCATTATGAGTCTTACTAAAGAACAAATAGCACAACGCATAGCCAGGGAATTGAAGAATGGATATTATGTAAATCTTGGAATTGGTATCCCAACATTAGTCGCCAATTACATTCCTTCCGGAATAAATGTAGTGCTGCAAAGTGAAAATGGTTTATTGGGCATGGGTCCCTTTCCCTTCGAAGGCGAAGAAGACCCGGACCTTATAAATGCAGGTAAACAGACCATTACTACGGTACCCGGTTCTGCTTTTTTTGATTCGGCTATGAGTTTTGGAATGATAAGGGCCGGTAAAGTTGATTTAACCGTATTGGGTGCCATGGAAGTAAGCGAAGAAGGCGACATAGCCAACTGGAAAATACCCGGTAAAATGGTAAAGGGAATGGGCGGTGCTATGGACCTGGTGGCCAGTGCCAAAAATATTATTGTGGCAATGATGCACAGCAATCCCAAAGGAGAATCAAAACTGTTGGCGAAATGCACTTTACCATTAACAGGGGTGAAGTGTGTAAAGAAAATCGTTTCTGATATTGCTGTGCTTGATGTTACAGCAGATGGATTCCGGTTACTTGAAAGAGCCCCCGGTATAACGGTAGAGGAGATAAAATCAAAGACCGCCGGAAAACTGATTATTGAAGGAGAAATTCCTGAGATGCAATTTTAGAACAAGCAACACACAAGATTAATTTAGCAGGGGAAAGCATTCATACATTAAGTCTCTACGCAAGTGAGATTTCCAAATCAATAATAATGTAATGATGTTTTTTTAATGAGTAAAACAGAATATAAAAAAAGGGCAATCGCTATGCCAGTCGTAAGAAAGAATCCGATAAGAGTGGGTGCAACTGTTGATGGTATAATTATTCCCGTTTGTATATACGAAAATAACCTATTCGTCATTTGGCCGGATGCCCATGTCGTAGGAAGTTCCTATACCCCAGATATTGATTGAATCAATTTTTTTGCCTTTAAATAATTCAATAATTTCTATTTATGCAAAATCAGTTTTGTTCGTATAAGTATCCGGTGAAAACGAGTAGATCCTTACTGCATTAAACCGGGCATGGGCAATAAAATTGTATCGGATTACTGTAGCTGACAAAGGTTTCTCTTCAAGAGGATTACAATGGAAAGCATAAGATGTTCCGGCTTCGCAGAAAGTAATTGAAATAAAAATCAGTTTAAATAGTTTCATTTAGAGTTGTTTAAAAAAGAAACTTATTCTTTTGATAGTTTCTTCTTTGCCCAGTAATTCTGCTATTTCAAAAACCCCCGGGCCAAATTTTCCACCCACCAGCATAATGCGGAAAGGCAGCATCAATTCACCCGGTTTCAACTCATTGACGGCAGCAATTTCTTTAAAATTATTTTCTATTGTATGTGAATTCCAGTCGGCAGATAATTCGTAATTGAGGATTAGCTGCGCAAAAAATAATTTTTTAGCGTCATTCCATTTCGGTTTCACCGCATCCACATCTAATGTATCAGGTGCTTTGAAAAAGAAAGAAGATTGCTGTACAAAATCAGGAAGTAGTGTACATCTGTCTTTCACCAAACCAATTACCTTATCCAATAAATTATCATCGGCGAAAGTGAGGCCATTATTTGTCAATAATACGCTGACTTCAGACTTCAGACTCCCGACTCCCGACTTTTTTATCCATTCATGATTGAACCACTTTGCTTTTTCATAATCAAACTTTGCTCCGGCACTATGTACTCTTTCCATAGAAAATTTCTCTACCAGTTCTTGCTTGGTAAAAATTTCCTGTTCACCACCATCATTCCATCCTAAGAGGGCAAGCAGGTTTATGAATGCTTCGGGTAAAAATCCTTTTTCTTTAAATCCTTCAATCAACTCATTAGTCTTTGGGTCAGTCCAGTTCATCGCAAAAACGGGGAACCCATATTTGGCACCATCTCTTTTGCTCAACTTGCCATTTGGTCCCAGTATTAATGGTAAGTGGGCCCATTGCGGCATTTCATTTAGTCCAAACAAATATTTCCAGAGTAAAATATGAACTGGTGCTGACGGCAACCATTCTTCTCCACGAAAAGCATGGCTGATTTTCATTAAATAATCATCCACTACCACTGCAAGATGATAGGTAGGCATTCCATCTGCTTTCAATAAAACTTTATCGTCAACTAATGAAGTTTCAAAACTTACTTCGCCACGAATCATATCCGTAAAACTTACCGTTTCATTTGCCGGCATTTTTATGCGGATAACATGTTTAGTATTTTCTGCTAATAACTTTTGTGTTTCATTGGCTGGCAATGTCAGGGAATTCCGCATTTTCATACGAATGGTATGATCATATTGCTGGGAGTGGTTTTGTTCTGATTTGACACCGATAGCTGTCGGGGCATGCCGCATTTTTTCTAATTCTTCTGGTGTATCAAATGCGTAGTAAGCATGGCCGTCTTTTACCAATTGCTCTGCATATTGGCGATAGCTTGCTTTTCTCTCACTCTGGCGATAAGGCCCGTAAGCACCGCCATGCTGCACACTTTCATCAGGCTCCAATCCGCACCACCTCAGCGTATCAAAAATATATTCTTCAGCTCCTTGCACATAGCGGCTCTGATCGGTGTCTTCAATTCTGACTAAAAAATCGCCGCCATATTTTTTTGCAAATAAATAAGTATACAAAACAGTTCTTACACCACCGAGGTGTAAACCACCTGTTGGACTTGGTGCAAAACGAACTCTCACTTTTTTACACATAGGATGCAAAGATAACTGATGAAGACACAAGGGACAAGATAC
>JAJAZO010000076.1 GCA_026785745.1 Chitinophagaceae bacterium
GAATACAGCATGTGGATAAAGACAAACCGGTTTACATTTACTGTCTTGTAGGTGGAAGAAGTGCCGCTGCTGCGGAATGGATGCTGAATAATGGATTTAAAAATGTGGTAGAACTGATGGGTGGCATTAATGCCTGGAAAACTGCCGCCAGGCCATTAGAAGGAAATAGCAATGTGCCGCAAATGACAATGGAGCAATATACAGCCAGCATTCCTACAGATAAAACAACATTGGTTGACTTTGGTGCCACCTGGTGCCCGCCTTGTGTAAAGATGAACCCCATTCTTGATGAATTGGAAGGCACCAAAGACCTGAACTTCCTGCTGCTCAGGATGGATGCTGGGGTGCATACTGATGTGATGAAGGCTTTGGGTATTGAACCTATCCCGGTTTTTATTATTTACAAAAAAGGCAAAGAAGTGTGGCGCAAACAGGGCATCGTAAGTAAAGATGAATTGCTGGCACAGTTAAACTGATACTGTATTTAAAGTTTCAATAATAAGTAGTGCCTTTGTTTTAAATTTTTTGAACCACAGAGACAGGGAGTGCACAAAGTAGCACAGAGAACCCCGTGAATCTCTGTGTTCCCTGTCTCTCTTTGGTTTATTTTATACATTATAACAATTCAAACTCATACACTACTCAATAATATCATAAGGGTCGCTTATTAATAATAAACACATGAAACGGAAAACATTTTTACAAACCACTGCTGCGGTTATTGGCAGCGGACTCCTTCCCTCTTTATCGTTTGCCTCCGAGAGTAAAAAGAAACCAATTCGCTTTGCACATCTCACCGATATACATATGAAGCCCGGTGCTATTCCTGAAGCAGGGATGGCAAAAGCATTTCAGCATGTGCAGCAGCTGGATAGCAAAGTTGATTTTATCATCAATGGCGGAGATGCCATCATGGATTCGCTGGAAGCAGATAAACAAAAAACACAGGTACAATGGGACCTTTTCAAAAATATTTTACAGAAAGAAAACAGCCTTCCTATTTATCACACCATCGGCAACCATGATGTGTGGGGCTGGTTTATTAAGGAACAGAAGCCTGAAAATGATAGACTGTATGGCAAAGTGTGGGTGGTGGAAACATTGGCTATGAAGAACAGGTTTTACAGTTTTACCAACCGCCAGTGGCATTTTATTGTATTGGATAGTACCCAACTAAACCCCGCAGGTGGTTATATTGGTAAAATAGACGACAGCCAGTTAGAATGGCTGCAGCAGGAACTGCAAAATGTTCCGCCCTCTACATTCATCTGCTTCGTTTCTCATATTCCTATCTTATCCATCTGTGCCGGTTTGTTTTTTGATAAGACGGAAGCCAACGGCGACCTGAAGATTCAACGCAACCTGATGCACAGCGATTTTTTTACATTGAAAAAGCTGTTCGGCAAATACCCCAATATCAAAGTCTGCATCAGCGGCCATATTCATTTACAGGATGAACTTACTTATCTCGGTATTAAATATTATTGCAATGGTGCCATATCCGGCAATTGGTGGAAAGGAGCCTTCCAGGAATTTGCCCCTGCCTACGCCGTGATGGAATTATTTGATGACGGTTCTTCTAAAAGAACTATGATGAAATATGAATAGAACTGGTTATTTTACCGTACCATAAAAAAAATCATGAAGAAACCTTTCGGCATTTTATTCAGCCTTGTTTTAGTAAGTGTTCAATTTCTTTTTGCTCAAAAACCAACGGTAGAAGTATTAACTACCGGTAACAAGACAAGCCTCCGGGGTCTAAGTGTTGTTAATGACAATGTGATATGGGTAAGCGGCAGTGCCGGCATCGTTGGCAAATCAAGCAATGGCGGTAAGAACTGGAAATGGATGACTGTAAAAGGATTTGAAAAAACGGAGTTCCGCGACATTGAAGCTTTTGATGGCAGCACCGCTATCATTATGGCCATTGCCGAACCAGCTTATATTTTAAAAACAACCGATGGCGGCGAAAACTGGAAAGTGGTGTATGAAAACAAAACCAAGGGAATGTTCCTCGATGCGATGGATTTTTTTAACGGGGAACATGGAATTGTGGTGGGAGACCCCATCAACAGCAAAATATTTTTGGCTGCAACTGCTGATGGTGGTGAAACATGGAAAGAGATAGAAGAAAAAAGACCTGTGGCTGATTCCGGTGAAGCCTTTTTTGCAGCCAGCGGCAGTAATATCCGGTTGTTTGGCAGCGAAAAAACCTTTTTAGTGAGTGGTGGCACAAAGTCCCGGTTGTTTACCAGCTCAGGTGTAATTGATCTCCCTATATTACAAGGAAAAGAAACAACAGGTGCCAATTCAATTGATGTATATCATACTATAAACATGAAGGCCACCAAACAGATGGTGGTGGTAGGCGGTGATTTTAATGCAGATTCTTCTACTGAAAAAAATTGCTTTATTACTACCAATGGCGGTAAAACATGGAAAGCCCCAAAAGAACCACCGCATGGCTACCGAAGTTGCGTAGAATATTTATCGAAAGATGATTTATTGAGTTGCGGTTTGAATGGCGTTGACTATTCCTTCAATGGCGGAAAAAACTGGCAATGGATAAGTAAAGAAGGCTTTCATGTTTGCAGGATTGCAAAAACAGGTACGGCTATTTTCCTGGCAGGCAACAATGGCAAAATAGGTAAGGTTGTTTGGCGATAGTTTTTCAGCCTTTAACTATTCAATATGTTTAAAAAATTCTTTCAGCGGCTCAAGTTTAAGATGATGGCCAAACAGCTTCGCCGCCCCAGCGGAATGATGGGTGGCAAAGTTGGTAGCATGATGAATAAGGCCAACGAATTTTTGTATGATTTTACATTAGATGTAATGCAGCCCGCAAACAATGATGCCATCCTTGAAATTGGTTTTGGCAATGGTAAATTTTTTGATAAAATGTTTTCCAAAGCAGAGGGAGTGAAAATAACGGGACTTGATTTTTCTGAAACCATGCTCTATGCAGCAAAAGAAAATAACAAAGAAGCTGTTGCAAACGGGAAACTAAGTCTCCAATTCGGGAGTAGTGATAAACTCCCCTTCCCGGATAATAGTTTTGATAAAATTTTTTGTATCAACGTTGTTTACTTCTGGGATGAACCAATAGTACATTTGAAAGAAATGCAACGGGTGCTGAAACCCGGTGGCAGGTTTTATGCTACCGTTCGCACCAAAGAAAGCATGTTGAAAATGCCGTTCACCAAGTATGGATTCTCTTTCTATGAAAGCGATAACTGGAAAACATTCCTGAATGAAGCAGGTTTAATATTCATTGAAGAGAAACCAGTCAACGAGCCAGTTGTGGAATTCGAAGACAATAAAATATCTGTACAATCTTTATGTGTAGTGGCAGAAAAGAAATTATGAAAATGACAGGCCGGGAAAAACACCCTTCAACTTTATAAATGGCTCAATATTTCCAGCACACTTGGCCGCTTCTTATAATCAGGTTCAAAAAAACGATAGATAACCGTTGATTCCTTATCTATAATATAAATAGCCGGTACCGGCAGGTATTTCCCATTATCACCATTAATTTTTTCAATATCCAATCCGGAATTGCGGTAACGGGTTACCACATTCTCCTGCATTTCGTATTCTACATCATAAGCTTTCATAATCTTCATTCCTTCATCATACAAGATGGAATAGTCTGCTTTTGTTTTCTCAATTGTTTTAGAAATATTCTCCGGCTTTTCAGGAGATACAGCAATCAGCGTTGCCCCTTTATCTTTTATCAACTGTAGTGAGTCCTGCAACCTGGACAATTCCTTATTACAATACGGACACCAGTAGCCACGGTAAAAAACCAGAACTACCTTTCCCTGTTTTAGCAGGTCTTTTAATTTTATGTCTTTCCCGTTCTGATCTTTTGCTTTAAAATCAGGTGCTTTAGAAGCAAGAAATAATCCTTCCGGTGCTTGCTGGGCATATAGAAACCCGGTGCTTAACAATAAAAAGGCTCCAATAAGTATTTTTCGCATAGTAAAATTTGATATTCAAAAGTAAAATATACCGTATAACCAAAAGTCAGGTTGGTGACGATTAACATAAGATTATTTTTTCCCTTACTTTTGACAGCTATTAATTCCATAATCCAATAAAACTAGAACAGATGTCTATCAGCAGTCACAAAGAAAGGTATTTTACCAAGCTCCTCATCGGATTCGCCTCTCTCATCGGATGTACTTTAATAACCTTTTATGCCATTTTTGAAATCAAGAAAGAAAGCGATACTAACTGGTATTACTGGGCCATATTTGCTGCATTTCTGCTTTGCAGCGGTATTTATTTTTGCTTAGCTGCTTTTGTACATAAGGTAAAATCCGAGTTCAGCAGAAGACAACAACAAAGAGACCAGCAAAAATCAAAAATTGTAACTCCTGAATAGCGGCTTATTCAAACCGCTTACTCAACATAAAAAGAGGTTGCCCAGACAGGAAGCAAAACTGACGAGCTACCGCCAGTGAAATGGTTCTTTCAAGTACAGTACTGCAAAGAATCCAAACATTTCAAAGCGTAATTACTTTTTGCAAGGGCTAAAGACTCCAGCCTAATTCTGCTTCTCCAGATTCCTGAAGTCAACCGGTACCAAACGGCTTACTCCCGGTTCCTGCATCGTTACACCATAA
>JAJAZO010000077.1 GCA_026785745.1 Chitinophagaceae bacterium
ATTAACCCGCATTTTTTATTCAATAACCTGAACGTACTTTCAGGAATGGTAATAAAAGATAACCCGGAAGCCAATCATTTTTTTGAAGAGTTCTCAAAAGTGTACCGTTACATATTGAATAACCAGGAAAAAGAGCTGGTGGAGCTTCGTTCGGAACTGGAATTTGTTCAACCCTATATTTTTTTGTTGAAAAAAAGATTTGATGAGGGGCTTACTATATCTCTCAATATACCGGAGCATTATAAGTCTTATCATGTGGTGCCGGCTGCTTTGCAGATGCTGATTGAAAATGCTATTAAACATAATATTGTTTCCCGCCATAAACCGCTGCATATTTATATTCATGCCAATGGAAACAATACGATGATCGTTTCCAATAATCTGCAGTTGCGGCAAACCGGGGAACCTTCTACTAAAATCGGGCTGCAGAATATCCGCAAGCGGTATGAACTGATCAGCGGCCGGGAAATTGAAGTAAAGGAAACGGTAACAACTTTTGAAGTAACACTGCCCCTGTTAAACCTAAACTGATCCGTATGAAAGTGATAATTGTGGAGGATGAAAAACTGGCTGCTGAAAGATTGCAAACATTATTGAGTGAATATGATGCTTCCATAGAAGTAATTGCCTGTTTGGAAAGCATTGAAGAAACAGTACAATACCTGAAAAAGAGTGCCCATCCGGATGTATTGCTGCTGGACATCCACCTCTCTGATGGACATAGCTTTGAAATATTCAAACAAGTAAGTTATAATAAGCCGGTTATTTTTACCACCGCCTATGATCAATATGCACTCGAAGCATTTAAAATGTTCAGTATTGATTATATACTGAAACCAGTAACAGGAGAGGCACTGGCAACGGCTATCAATAAATTAAAATCCGTTTCTGTTACTTTTTCGGCCATTGATTTTACTACAATGCTGCCGGAGTTGAGAGGGCAGCGATATAAAAAACGCTTTCTCGGAAAAGTGGGGCAGCGGTTATTTTTTATTAATACAATGGATATTTGTTTTTTCCAGGCGGATAATAAAATTGTGTACCTGGTAGATAAGGAAGGCAACCGCTATGTGGTAGAACATACTATGGACAGCCTGGAAGAGCAGCTGGATCCTCAACAATTTTTCCGGCTCAACCGGAGTTTTATTGTTTCCATTGATGCCATTCAACAGGTTAAGCCCTATTATAACAGTCGCCTGAAGTTGTCGGTAAAATGTGTTACCAACCAGGAAGATATGGTGGTAAGCAGAGACCGGGTCGCTGACTTTAAACAATGGGCAGATGCCTGAAAGAGTAGCATATCTTATCCGTACCGTTTCCTGATTAAATCCTAATTTCCATTTCTACTAAATAAAAATGGCGTACCAGGCACATCTTTACAAAGACAAAAAATTAAAGAGGCTGATTGAAAACAGCGAACCACACCACTTAAAGAAACGAAAGAACCTTTGCATCTATCTATGTGCTTCCATAATGAGCCAGCAGCTTTCAACCAAAGTAGCAGATATTATTTACAAAAGGTTTATTGCACTGTATGCCGGCAAAGAACCAACACCACAACAAATACTGGCTACACCATCCGAAACATTAAGAGGTATTGGATTGAGCAATAATAAAGTGAGTTACATAAAAAATGTAGCGCAGTTTGAAATTGACTTTGGTATGGATGCAAAGAAGCTGGCCAGAATGAGTAACGAAGAAGTGATTGATTATTTGATTGTAATTAAAGGAGTAGGAAGATGGACGGTAGAAATGCTGCTGATGTTTGCCCTCGGCCGGGAAGATGTGTTTGCTGTAGATGATCTTGGGATTCAAAATGCAATGATCAGTTTATATAAAATAGACAAGAGCGATAAGAAAAAACTAAAGGAGGAGATGGTGCGGCTGTCTGCTAAATGGAGCCCATATCGGACCTATGCCTGTGTACATTTATGGAGATGGAAGGATAATGCTACAGCAGTGAAGAAATAGATATATTAATCCTACGTTTCCGGTTCATTACAACAACAAACATTTGGAATGAAAATGTCATTATTGAGTTTGTTGTAAAGTGTGGTTACACTATCACACCTGCCCAATCTGCTGCATTTATCTTATTTAAAACAATACAAAGTGGAAAAGATACTTTCTATAAGGGTAATTAGCACTCTAATAAAAAAGAAACCAGTCTCCAGGTTCCTCAAAATCCGTTTATAATCCCACAAACAGTGATTCTATAATTTCTCAAACAGTTTCCTCAATTTTTCTCTCGTCATTATTTTTTCCCAGTCTTTGCCGAGTGCATTTTCCCACAGCGGTTTCATACCCAAAGAAACATTTATCATTTTCTCAAAATCATTGTCGCTTAATCCGTTGCAAATACCAACAGGAATTTCAATCTTATTTTTCTCCACCATGTGCTTAAATTCTTTTACTCCTTCCGGATAATATTCTTCGAGGTGATTCATCACAATACAATTTCCAATACCATGTTTGGTGCCGAGTAAATAACTAAGACCATAGCTTACCGCATGGGCCACACCCACTTGTGAGTATGCAATGCTCATACCGCCTGCATACGAAGCCATCATCAATTTATCATCACAATCATTTGTCCATTCGCTTGAATGCACAAACACATCCCGGCAAAGTTGCAATGCTTTTTCACCGTAGCTTTTACTGAATTCGTTCAGATAAGTTCCTTCCAAACTTTCAATACAATGTATATAACAATCCATGCCGGTATAGAATCGTTGATTGGCAGGAGCATTGGCCGTAAGCTCCGGGTCAAGAATGATCTGATCAAAAGGAGTGAAATCAGAATTCATCCCCAGTTTTTTTGTTGGCCCGGTTAATACAGTTGTTCTGGAAACTTCGGCACCGGTACCGCTTAGTGTCGGGATACCGGCTTTGTATACACCGGCATGTTGCACTAAATCCCAGCCCTGGTAATCGGCGGAAGAGCCGGGGTTTTTCATCATCAGCGAAACGGCTTTTGCTAAATCCATGGTGGAGCCGCCACCAATTCCGATAACACCACTCACAGTTCCAAACTCATCTTTTAGTTGCTGCGCCAGTTTATCTACATAAGTGGTTTTGGGTTCATAGGTAACATCAACAAAAATTACTTTATCGTTTCCCCGAACGGGAATACGGTTGATTAATGGTTTGCCATTGCCACCGGATTCTGCGGAGAAGAAATGATCAACCAAAAAAACCATTGGCCTGTTTTCTTTGCGATGCGGGGCAATGATTTCATCTAACTGATTAAACGAACCACGACCATAGACTACATAGCCGACCATTTTAAAATTGCGAAAAGCCATGAAAAGAAATTTGGTTACGAAATTACATGAAATAAATACAGGGTTAGCCACGAATGAATACTAATTGACACGAAGAATACAGATTGGCCACAGATTAACACGGAGTAAACACAGGGCTCCAGCTTAGAGACAAAAACCCTTTTCCACAGTGGAAAAAACAAATCCAACTTTATTAAAGTTTGTTGGCCGGGCAGTGTTCTTTGTGGCTTTATAGGAAACAGATTTTACCAGATAGACTTTATATCCCACATTTTCAGGAATACAATAGTTGACCGGCCACCATTGCTAAATAGCTCTATACCGCTATTGCTTTCGGAAGAAAATAATTGTGCTGTTAAAACAACTTCACCATCGTTTACAAAAACTTCGACGATACTATGGTCATAAAAAATATGCAGTTGCATTTTTTTACTTTTTAGGGAAACAGGTGCTTCAAAACGGCTAAGAGAGGAAAAATTTTTATTAAATCCTGTTTGTTCTGTTTTACTTCTGTCTATATAAACTGTTTGCTTTATAGCATCATACCCAATTTCAAAATAACTATTGTTGCCCACTGCCAGCCTGACGCCGCTGTTAGCGGCAGAAGGTTCAAAGCTTAACAGCATTTCCAGTTGTTGCGTTTTTCGGGACAAACTCCTTTTACTAGTAACGCCGGTATTTTTTATTTCTATTGGATTGCTGCGCAATGTTTTTAAAGCATCAACCGGTTTTTGCAACAACACCCAATCGTTTTTAATCTTTTTTACACTCATGGTTCTTGGTAAAGACATAGCCCCTTTCCATGGTGTAGTAGGAATATCATTGGCATATTTCCAGTTATTAATCCAGCCGATAGCCGTTGGTAAATGTGCAGCAGGCAACTGGTTCCAGGCAATGGCCGCATAATAATCAGGTCCGTAATCGGGACGAACAATTTTATTCACCGGGTTTTCATTGGTAAATGTTTTACCATCAAACTCACCAACAAAATATTGCATGGAAACATTTTGAGAGGTCTGCAATACCCATTTCTTTTTTCCGGGCTGTCCTTCAATAAGCACCTGTGTTAAATCAGGACATTCCCATACGGCTGCCGTATCACCTACCGGACCAAAATCACTTAAATGATTCCAGTCTTTTAAATTTTTAGAAGAATAGAATTGCACAAAATGCTCCACCGGAAACATCAATGCCATTACCCAATAATTTTTTGGCCCATACCAGAAAATTTTCGGGTCACGGAAATCTTTTTTTCCCAAATCAAGCACCGGATTTTTATTATACTTTGTCCAGGTGATGCCATTGTCTAAACTATAGGCAATGTGCTGCGATTGGTTTACATTTTCAATATGAGCAGTGTAAACTGCTACCATTGGAATTGAACCATTTTTTCCAAAGCCGCTTGTATTATTTTTATCTACCACACAGGTGCCGGAAAAAATCATGGTATCTTTTTCTTCTGCAATAGCAACAGGTAAATGTTTCCAGTGAACAAGGTCTTTGCTGGTGGCATGGGCCCATGTCATGTGCCCCCATACATTGCCAAAAGGATTATGCTGGTAAAATAAATGATAGGTGCCATTATTATACACCAGACCATTGGGATCGTTGCACCAATTTACTGCTGGTGAAAAATGGAACCGTGGGCGGAATTGTTCTTTATATAAACTATTAATTTGTGTAAATGCGTTTAAAGAAAAACAAAGCAACAAAACAAAAAATGAATTTTTCATGCTACGCTTTTAGAAATAAAATTTATTCAACAATCAATTTCTTTTCCAATTCTTCTAAGGACACACCTTTGGTTTCAGGAACTTTTGTGAACACCCAGATAAGTTGCAGAACCATCATGCCCGCAAAAAAAGCAAATATTATCCAGGGATTGTCTTTTAACAACCCATCATTCCTGTCGAGGAACACCGGCGTAATTAATGTAATGATAGCGGCAAAGACCCAATGCACACTGGCACCGAATGATTGGCCCATTGCCCTGACTTTATTGGGAAATATTTCAGCAATAAATACCCAGATAACTGCACCTTGTCCTATGGCATGTGCTGCTATAAATATCATTAATGACATTAATAAAAATCCGGCACCGGCATGAGAATAGAAGGACCATGCTACCAACCCAAGGCTTAATATATATCCGAAT
>JAJAZO010000078.1 GCA_026785745.1 Chitinophagaceae bacterium
AGCCAGTGCATCAGGCATTATTTCAGGGTCGCTGCTTATCAATGTAACCAGCACCTGCACTTCGCATAAATAATCTTCGGGGAATAAAGGACGAAGAGCCCTGTCTATCAAACGGCTCGTCAATATTTCATAATCATTCAACCGGGCTTCCCTTTTAAAAAAGGAACCGGGAATTCGACCTGCAGAAGCAAATTTTTCCTGATAGTCAACTGACAATGGGAAAAAACTCTGCCCTTCTTTGGGTTCTTTGTTAGCAACAACAGTTGCAAGAATAATACAATTGCCCTGGCGAACAGTTACTGAACCATCCGCCTGGCGGGCCAAATGGCCTGTTTCTATGATAACCTCACGGCCATCACTTATAGTAAATTTTGATTGTAAAGGTTGTGTAAGCATAATAATTCAAATTAGAAATGAAGAATAAGGAATTTGAAATAAGAAAGTTATTTGCCAGGCTGTATTGCTACTATCATCGTTTGTTGCGTCGCACTTTTCATCGTTCGGTAATCCTATTGAGCATTTGCAAAGAACAAGAAAACAGCGAAAATTCCTGATTGCCTAAAAACAGTTATTCCCAACATCCGGAAGACATTGGGAATAGCTTATACTGAAATTCAATTTTATGATTAAACTTCGGACATTAAGACTCTCCCAACCTCTCCGCCAACTGGCGGACCGGGGGTTTACTTTCTGATTCCGAGTTTCTCAATCAACTGGCGATAACCTGTCAGGTTATGTTTTTGCAAGTAGTTCAATAAACGCTTACGTTTACCAACCAATTGCATCAATCCACGGTGAGTAGAGAAATCTTTTTTGTTTTCCTGTAAGTGACCACTTATCTGGCTGATTCTTTCAGTCAGCAGGGCAATTTGACCTTCGATAGAACCGGTATTAGTAGCAGCACCGGCATACGTTGTTAAAACTGAGGCTTTTTTTTCTTTCGTTAATGGCATCTTTTAATTTTTTAGAATTTCATCCGATTTTTTTCATCTTATTTTTAAGACCGCAAAGGTAAGGCAGATAAGGCTAACAGCAAAGCCTTTCGACCCCTTTTTTTGACTCTATTTAATTCCATTTCTATTGATTTTCAGGGCATACTTATAATTTTGCCCCATGGAACTATCTCAGGACACAAAGAATATACTTGGCCTTCAGCTACCTACCGACCCGAGATGGGTAAACCTGGCCGAAAAATCTATGGCCGAAATCCTGACCGACCATGCATACTGCGAGCAAAAAGCCGCTACTACCTGCATATCACTCATTCAGCGGTATAGCGATAAAGAAAAAATGGTAGCCGAACTCTCCCCTATTGTTACAGAAGAATGGGGACATTTCAGATTAGTGCTGGCGGAACTTCATAAAAGAAACCTGAAACTGGGCAAGCAGCGAAAAGATGAATATGTAAATGCTTTACTACTCTTTCAAAGAAAAGGGGGGCATATCAACGACCGTTTTCTCGACCAGATGCTTACGATGGCATTGATAGAAGCAAGAAGCTGCGAACGGTTCAAACGATTAAGCGAAGGACTGAATGATGAATACATGCAAAAGTTCTATCGCCGCTTTATGGAAAGTGAAGCGGGGCATTATACCCTGTTCATCGAACTGGCCGAAACATATGTTGACAAAGAAAAAGTTCGCAACCGGTGGAAGGAATGGTTAGACTATGAAGCAGCAGTAATAAAAAACCTTGAAGTGCGGGGTGATAGAATACATTGAGCTATGAGATTAAATTTCCCGCAAACGATTGTAACGATTTTAAATTTCATTTAGCCCTACATTCAGTATTCAATAGTCTGTATAAGAAGTGCAGTAGTTGAATTATGAAGCAAGAAATACCTCAGGAAGTTTTAACCGCTTTTACTACTTATGAATCTTCTCTGCCTCACCATTCTGCCGGTGAGATAAGGATAGAACCCGTTAGTGGTGGTTTAATCAATCACTCTTATAGGATCATTTGTCAGCTTAAGGCTGATTTCTTACTTCAGCAAATCAATAAAACAGTATTTGCCCATCCTGAACAGGTACAGGAAAACTATATCCGCATTTGGCAGTATGCTGAATTTGAATTTACCGGGTTACGGTTGCCATCTCCAAAGCATTGCGGCAGGATGGCAACTTTGTTTGTTGACAAGAAGGAAAACTATTGGAGGGCCTTTGAATTTATTGAAAATGCCAGGATGTTTGCTGTTGCCGAAAAACCTGCACAGGCAAAAGCTACTGCTAAAGCCTTTGCAAAGTTTACGGCTGCCTTTGAAGACTTCAATGTATCGAATCTAAAAGAAGTTATTCCGGGATTTCATAATCTTAGCCTGAGGTACGAACAATTTGAAGAAGCGATCAAGGGAGAATTGTATGAGCGGATGGCAAAGGCATTACCACTTATACAGGAGCTGAAACAACGAGAAAGATATAAGCATTTCTATGAGATAGTAACTGAATCAGGTGAGTTTCCGCAACGGGTGATGCACCATGATGCAAAAATTGCCAATGTGCTTTTCAGCAATAAAACCGGCAGAGTGATTTGCCCGGTAGATTTTGATACTGTAATGCCCGGTTATTTCTTTTCTGATCTTGGTGATATGATACGTTCAATGGTCTGTAATGAAGAAGAAAACAGTACAAATTTTAACAACATTGGTATCCGGAAAAATTTTTACGATGCTATAATATCAGGCTACCTGGATGTATTAGGCAACCAATTAACCGAAGCCGAAAAAAAATATATTCACTATTCAGGCTTGCTTATAATTTACATGCAGGCACTGCGTTTTTTAACTGATTATCTGAACGGTGATGTATATTACCGCATCAGCAATCCAGACCAGAATTTTGACCGGGCAAAAAATCAACTGATATTATTACAAAAGCTGGAAGATTTTTTGAGCAACCATTATAATTTTAAGCATGAATAACATGGCCGGCAAATATTGTTTTACACATACGACAGGAGAAGATGTGTATCTGTTCAC
>JAJAZO010000079.1 GCA_026785745.1 Chitinophagaceae bacterium
ATATTTTCTACTAATATTTCGCCCCTCCGGGGCTATATAAGTAACTCCTCTAGAGGGTTATATACTACAAATTTTTAATTTCTCCAATCAAATCCTGCAGCACCTTCTTTGCATCGCCAAACAACATCGACGTTTTCTTCTGAAAGAATAAATCATTTTCAATACCGGCATACCCCGGTTTCATACTTCTTTTATTTACAATCACATTCTTCGCAAGTTCCACATCTAATATAGGCATTCCGTATATTGGAGAAGATGGGTCTGTCTTGGCAGCAGGGTTCACCACATCATTGGCGCCCAGTATCAGCACCACATCAGTAGATGGAAACTCTTCGTTTGCCTGCTCCATTTCTAATAGCTTCTCATAAGATACATCAGCTTCGGCCAGCAATACATTCATGTGGCCGGGCATACGACCCGCAACGGGGTGAATAGCATATTTTACTGTCACTCCTTTGCTTTCTAATAATTTTTCCAGATCATGACAGGCATGTTGTGCCTGTGCCACTGCCAATCCATAACCCGGAACGATGAATACTTTATTCGCATAGCTCATCACCACGGCTGTATCACTAAGAGAAATTTCTTTGTAACTGCCTTGTGCTTTTGCATCACCGGCAGCTGCTTTATTTCCACCACCAAAAGAACCAATCAATACGTTGGTTAATGAACGGTTCATAGCTTTGCACATCAGCATCGTTAATAATGTACCTGCTGCACCTACCAGGATACCTCCGGTAAGCATTACTTTATTATCATATAAAAAACCGCCACAAGCCGCCGCTACACCGGTAAAAGAATTAAGTAAAGAAATTACAACCGGCATATCGGCACCACCGATCGGGAAAACAAAAAATACACCATACAATAAGGAGAGAACAAAAATGGCGTAGAAAATAATTATTGGATTAGCCGGTGACCAGCCAATTAAATAAGTGGCCAGGCCAAGAATAACAAATAATAAAACGATGTTGAAAATGTGCTGACCGGGAAATGAAAAATCTTTCACTTTGCCATTCAACTTCCCCCATGCAATCATACTTCCGGCAAATGATACGGAACCAATAATGAGACCTAACAGTATGATTAGAACAGTTGTAACAGGTAATTCTCCGAATGGATACGTCTTCACTAAATGATTAAACTCCACAATTGAAATCAAGCCTGCACAAGCACCGCCCATTCCATTAAACATACTCACCATTTCGGGCATGGCTGTCATCTTCACTTTTTTGGCAGAGAGAAAACCAATCACTGTACCAATAGCAATACCACCGAATATCCAGCCATAGTTACCCAGTTTCTGACCATCTTGTTCATATAAAAAGATAGTACCCAGAATGGCGATTATCATACCTGCCGCTGCAATTAAGTTTCCTTTTCTTGCAGTAGCCGGGTTGGATAACATTTTTAATCCGAGGATAAATGTTACTGAACCGATAAGATAACAAAGTGTGAGTATGTTGAATTCCATAAATACGACCTCCCTAAATCCTCCGCCAGCTGGCGGAGGGACTTGCACTCACCTACTTCAGGACCTCATCCCGACCTTCTCCTAAAAGAGAAGGCCATCAGCACACAGCCCTAAAAGCAATGAATGAACTATTTTTTATAAAAAATTTCGAAAGAACTAAAGTCTATATTATTAATCAGAATTTCCGTAAGTCCCTTTAGGGATTTAGGGTTTTTTCTTTTTCTTAAACATTTCCAGCATCCTGTCCGTTACTACAAAACCTCCCACCACATTCAGTGTACCTACAATCACTGCTATAAATCCTAATATCAATGCGAGGTAGTTATCACTTTCCGCTTTGCCCATAACAATAATAGCACCGATGATAACCACCCCGTGTATCGCATTGGCCCCACTCATCAGTGGAGTATGCAATACACTCGGCACCCTGCCAATAACTTCTATGCCTACAAAAATCATCAGGATGACAATGTATATCATCTGCTGGTTTGCCGTTATCCAATTTAATATTGATTCCATATTATTGCTTTAAACGTTCATGAACGATTTCACCATTATGGGTCATACAACTGCCTTTTACCAAATCATCTTCCCAATTCAGGTTCACCGTTCCTTCTTTCGAAATTATTAGTTGCAGAAAATTCAATACATTTTTTCCGTACACTTTACTGGCATCGCTGGGCATCGTTGACTGCAAACTTGAGTTGCCAATAATGATTACCCCAAAATAGTTTACGGTTTCATTGTTTTTTGTAACTGGTGTGTTGCCACCGGTAGCTGCTGCAAGGTCAATAATGACAGAACCATTTCGCATAGCCTGTATCATTTCTTCTGTAATTAAAATAGGAGCTTTCTTTCCCGGTATCTGGGCTGTAGTAATTACTATATCTGCCTTTGCAATACTCTCTGCAATTTTTGCTTTTTGACGTTGCATAAAATCTTCTGATTGCTCTACTGCATAGCCCCCGGCTTTACTGGCATCCGCTGCGCCATCCACTTCTATAAACTTTGCACCGAGGCTCATTACTTCTTCTTTTACCGCAGGTCTTGTATCAAACACTTCCACTATTGCACCTAACCGTCTTGCAGTGGCAATGGCTTGTAAGCCGGCCACACCAGCACCTAGTATTAATATTTTAGCAGGAGCAATGCTTCCTGCTGCTGTCATAAACATCGGGAAATATCTGCTGTAAGAATTCGCCGCCGTCAGCACTGCTTTGTAGCCTGCAATATTTGCCTGTGAACTTAATATATCCATCGCCTGTGCCCTGGTAGTGCGGGGCAACATATCCAATGAAAAAGTAGTAACACCGGCAGCAGCCCATTGCTTCATTATATCTACATTAAATAAAGGATGGTAAACACCAATAAGGATGTCTGATGACAGATGTCCGATGTCAGATGCTTCTATAGCATGAATAGTTAAAACAATATTGGATGATACTAATAATTCACTGCGGCTCTTAATCTGTGCCCCTGCCTTTTCATAGTCCGCATTGCTGCAAAAAGCTTTTTCGCCAGCTCCATTTTCAACAATAACAGTGATTCCTTTTTTGGTGAGGGTAGCCACCGCTTCTGCAAGGAGTGAAACTCTGGTTTCAAAATTGGGTTCTTTGAGCAGTCCTATAGTCATACGGTGAAATTCAGTTTTGGGCCTGACTGTCCTTTAGGCAGGTTTCGGTTTGAAGGTAGTGATTTTTCAAAATCGGATGGTGAAATGCTGTTTTTCATGAAATTCCTCCCTGAAAAAAACGATGCCAATAAAAAACAGGTCAATCGTACAGCGAACCGAAGGATGGTTTTTTATAGTGGTCCAGGCAGCTTCCATTTCACGGCTCCAGTGTATATCATCAAAAATCAATATCGAATCATTGTTGGTTTTAGGTAGTATTTCGATAAAATATCTTTCCGTAGGCTCCTGCCGGTGGTTGCCATCAACGAAGCAGAAATCCACAGAAGACCCTTCAACTTCGCTCAGGGCCCGGACGATAGCAGGTATAGTAATATTAAAATTTCCCTGCTCTATTCTGATGTTGCCAACTCCCAATTTTTGAAAATTTGTACTGGCAACAGCCGCTACTTCACCTGCACCTTCCATAGTTACCAGTTTTGCAGTTGGTTTTGCCAACGATAAATAAGAAGTGGTAATACCCAATGAAGTTCCCAATTCCAGAATAGTTTGCGGTTGATACTCTTTTACCATCCTGAATAATAACTGCCCAAATTTTTTGGGTTTGGCAGAATTCTTTGCAATAACCGATACTGTTTTTTTGTTCGCTTTATCAAGTGAAGAACCTGCTCCAAAATCCTCGATGGTCAATACCGTTTCATCCTTTAGTAGTTCGCTACGTAATCTTTCTACGGTATCATATTCCGGGTAATCCTTTTTATCATTTAATACATGGGTAATAAAATGAAAGATAAAAGGAGAATGTGTTCCGTGGCCTTTCCCGTTGGAAGAAGTGAGATAATAGTTACAATATTTTCGGGCTAACTGCCATTTGGAATACATGCGTCAAAAATAAGTATCCTTAACCTAATCGTTCCCACAACTGAAAAGAATAGTTGTACGCATTTTTTTCATCCGCTTCATGAATTTGCTGGCTAACAAGATGCCATTGTTTGGGACTTAAAGAAGGGAAAAAGGTATCGGCTTCCGGTTCAGCATCTACCCTTGTCAGGTAGATGCGGCTGGCTTTATTAAATAGCGACTTATAAATTTCTCCCCCGCCAATTACCATTACTTCTTTGGCATCCGTTGCTTTAGCAACAAATAAAGCATCTTCAATTTTTTGAACGGCCACCGTGCCTTCCACATTCCATCCTGATTGGCGGGTGATGACGATATTTTTTCTGCCCGGCAATACTTTTCCCAACGATTCAAATGTTTTTCGGCCCATTACCACCGGCATTCCCCATGTTATATTTTTAAAGTGCTTCATATCATTGGGCAAATGCCAGGGCATTTTGCCGTCTTTTCCGATGGCATTGTTAGTAGCTGCTGCGACGACGAGAGAGATTATCATAATGAGAAATTAGAAATAAAAAATAAGGAATGAGAAAGTGGTAGTTTACTTTTTGAGTCTTTCATCATTGCTTTTGGCGTTTTCAATACTTTTTAAAAAAATAGCCATTAGCTGATTAGCTTCTTTAAAAGCCATTTCAACTTTTGGATGAACCAAAACCGGCTTTCTTTTTATAATTTTTAGATTTACTCTTGACTCCCTTATTTCTTTTAAGACCATCTTCATCTTATGCAAAAAATCAGCCCTTGATTCTGCAGCCTGAGCTTCTCCGTAAATTAGAGCCGGTGCAGTTCCCCTTTTTGACAACTGATACTCAAGATTCTGACCAGCCTTTGTACTTGGCAGCAACTCGCAAACCTCCAGGCACATACAAGCAAAGTCAACTAATCTGTCCTCAAGGTCAAATTTTGAAGTCTTAACTTCCATCGGCAAAGGCTTTATTTCCTCATTTTTCATTTCTTATTCCTTATTTCTCATTATCAGATTGCAACCGGAGCTTTTATCCCCGCATGGCATTCATAATTTTCCAACGTAAAATCTTCAAATTTAAAATCAAAAATATTGTTGACTGCAGGATTTAGTTTCATAGTTGGCAAAGGAAAAGGTTTTCTGCTTAATTGAAGACTTACCTGTTCTTTATGATTGTTGTAAATATGTACATCACCAAATGTGTGTACAAAGTCGCCGGGCTCTAAGTCACAAACCTGTGCAATCATCATTGTCAGTAATGCGTAAGAAGCGATATTAAAAGGAACACCGAGAAATACATCCGCACTTCGTTGATATAACTGGCAACTTAATTTTCCATCAGCCACATAAAACTGGAACATATTATGACAAGGCATCAATGCCATTGCCGGCAAATCAGCCACATTCCATGCACTTATTATTAAGCGGCGACTATCCGGATTCTTTTTTATCTGGACAATCAAATCACTAACCTGATCAATTACTTTTCCATCTCTGCCTTCCCAGCTTCTCCATTGTTTACCATAGACGGGACCGAGATCTCCATTTTCATCAGCCCATTCATCCCAAATCTTCACTCCATGTTCCTTCAGATAAGCAATATTTGTTTCTCCTTTTAAAAACCAGAGCAACTCATGAATAATACTTTTCAGGTGAACTTTTTTGGTGGTCACTAGTGGAAATCCTTTTTGCAGATCAAACCGCATCTGATAGCCAAAACAACTTTGCGTACCAGTACCTGTACGGTCTGTTTTATGGGTGCCTGTATCTAAAATATGCTGAAGAAGGTCAAGATATTGCTGCATGGGTGCAAATTAGGAAGAAAGCCCGGAGCTGTAAGCTATGAATTATGAGATGTGGGCAAGCTGTGGATTGCAAGTGTGTTTAAATTTGAACCACATAGGATATAGAACACAATAGAAAGACACATAGACTATGTGAAGCCTAAACTCCTATCTGCCCAAGTGGTTCAAACAGATACGCTGCCAGATTGCAGCATTCATGCAACGAAAGAGGTCTTGATTGTATCTTTACCCATCGTTTTAAAACTTAATTATGAACTTATTTAGTGCAAAATCAATTGTTGTTTTAATCTGTTCAATTTTTACAATAAATCAAACCGGTTTCAGCCAACCCGTAACTATTGCCGATACCACAAAACCTGACAAGCATATTACCATCCTTAATAATAAAATATTTTTAAATTTTCCTGCTGCCGCTGTAGTTAGCCCCAGGGTGGCCGATATAATGGCTGCCGACCCAAATGAAAATAAAGAAACACGGATCATAATGGAAAATGGTAAAATGCGGATGGTGTTCATGGCCCAGGAATTATTTGCCCTTAGCGGAAAAACACTGTTTGATGATATTGCTAAAGAAGTGGAACCTGATTTTGATTTTACAAGAAAGATATTATCTGACAACGATTCTTTGCTGGCTATTCTGTCCACTCCTACCTTATTCGATTCTACCGCAAGTGCTATATTGGTAAACAGCTTGCTGATAAAATCTCCCGACAATACTGTAAGCCGGATTGATGTGTATATAAACCCTGATGCGTTTTCATTAAAAAGTGAATATGCCCGGCTATCGGAGAATATTTTTAAAACAATTTCGAAAGGATCAAGAAGAATTAACCTGGAGGCAAAGGAAGAAAGCTATAAGATATTTGGGACCAACAGTAAGTTCCTTTTCAAACTTCCCAAAAACTATTTTGTTTCTGTTGATGAGAAATATGACTTCGGTGTGTTTAAATTAAATAAGTTTAAAAACCTGCTGACGGATACCACTTATACCAGCATTACCATTTATGCAGGCCGCCACCCTTCTTATTTTCATAAAGAATATGGATACACAGAAGACAAAGCCGTAAAAGCAAAAGGGCAATTCTTACAAAGCCCTGTTGACTGGTTGTATTTTAAAGACGATGCACAAAATTTTTACCTGAAAGAACAGTTCATTCCTTCGGATGCTATTGAAAAAGGACTTATACTGCATGTGGCCATACTCAGTAATAAAAAAGAAGTGCTGGAAGAACTGGTAAAAATTGCTGAGGGGGTAAAGATTGTGAAATAAAAAGGGGCTGATAAATTCTTTATGAGCCGTTCCGCCTTTCCAATCCTTTTTTTATCAAGCCTAATTCTCTTCCTGTTTGTCCTTTCACCGAAGTATTCTCCTGTGCCC
>JAJAZO010000080.1 GCA_026785745.1 Chitinophagaceae bacterium
GAGCAGCACTGGTGGTGATGTAGGTATTGATATGGAGAAACGTTCTAATCCAATGCCTGCCAAAAGAATTAAGGTGGTGAGCTATTGGGGAGGAATAAAGAAAGCCAATGCAAGTGGTGTGGCAGAATTTGAATTTGATGTGCCGCAGTTTAGCGGAGAATTAAGATTGATGGCTGTTTCATATAAAGGACAAAGTTTTGGCGCAGCAGATAACACGATGACAGTTGCCGACCCGATTGTAGTAAGTACGGCGTTGCCATGATTTTTAAGCCCGGGTGATACGGTGAATGTGCCGGTAACATTGACTAACACAAATGATAAAGCAGCGAATGTAACCGCCACTATAGGAGTAGAAGGCCCGATGAAAGTAGTAGGTAGTAACAATCAATCGGTAAGCCTTGCTGCAAAAAGCGAAGGCCGTGCAACATTCAAAATTGTTGCTGACCCAACTATCAATGTTGGTAAAGTAACCGTGACAGTAAGTGGATTGGGAGAGAAGTTTACCGATGCTACAGAAATTTCTGTACGTCCGCCATCTACATTACAGAAATCAACAGGTAGCGGTTCAATTGCCGGTGGAATTTCGCAAAAGATAAACATTGGCTTGAGTGATTTTATACCAGGCAGCACTAACTACAGTCTAGTGGTAAGCCGTTCACCTGCACTGGAGTTAGGCGAGCAATTAAAGTATCTTGTGCAGTATCCTTATGGTTGTACAGAGCAAACTGTGTCGGCTGCCTTTCCACAAATCTATTACAGTGATTTGTCTGATTTGATGATGCTGAACAAAGAGCAGAATAAAACGAATGCCAACACTAATATTATGGAAGCCATCCGAAAAATCAAAATGCGGCAGTTGTATAATGGTGCTGTCACTTTGTGGGATGGTGAAGGCAAAGAAGACTGGTGGACCACCATTTATTCTGCACACTTTTTACTCGAAGCAAGGAAAGCAGGATTTGATGTGGACAATAGTTTATTGGAAACGATGCTGAACTATATTAACAACAAGTTGAAGAATAAGGAAACTATTACTTATTACTACAACCGTGACCAGAATAAGAAGATTGCACCGAAAGAAGTTGCATACGGATTATATGTACTGGCTCTTGCAGGAAGAACAAATGTGCCTGCAATGAACTATTATAAAGCCAATACTTTGATGCTTGCATTAGACAGCCGTTATTTATTAGCCGCAGCGTATGCAACGGCTGGTGACAGAAAATCCTTCACTGCCATGTTACCCGCATCATTCAGTGGAGAGGAATCAGTAGCACAAACAGGTGGCAGTTATTATTCTGATGTAAGGGATGAAGCCATTGCATTAAACGCATTGATTGATGTGGACCCCGGTAATGGACAGATTGGCATTATGGTAAAGCATGTGGCTGATAAATTAAAAGCAAGAAGATACCTGAGCACACAGGAAAGAGCATTTGCTTTTCTTGCTTTGGGTAAACATGCAAAGTCTGCTAATAACTCTACCGCTACTGCTGAAATAAAAGTAAACGGTAAAGTGATTGCAAAAGTAGATGGCGGTCAGTGGACGGGTGATATGAAAGCTCTGGGTGGTAACAATGTTGAGATTGCTACGAAAGGGAATGGACGTTTGTATTATTTCTGGCAAGCCGAAGGCATCAGTGCCAGCGGTGCTTACAAAGAAGAAGACAGCTACCTGAAAGTAAGAAAACGTTTCTTCGACAGGAATGGTAAGCCGATTACTACAAACACCTTTAAGCAAAATGATTTGATCATTATCGGTGTTACACTGGAACGTTCATTTAATACACCAATAGAAAATGTAGTTATTACTGACCTGTTGCCTGCCGGTTTTGAAATTGAAAACCCAAGAACAAAAGAAATACCCGGTATGGATTGGATAAAAGATGCTTCTACACCAACGGCATTGGATGTGCGGGACGACCGTATCCATTTCTTTGTGGATGCAAATAGTAATAAACAAACGTATTACTATGCTGTCCGTGCCGTATCACCCGGTAATTATAAAATGGGACCGGTAAGTGCAGATGCCATGTATAATGGAGAATATCATTCTTATAATGGAGCAGGAGCAGTGAGGGTAATTCAGTAGGAATAAAATTGTAGTTTTAAAGCCTCTCAATTACGAGAGGCTTTTTTATGCAAGCTCCTATTCAAAAAAATATTGCTGTAGTATGTAACCCGCTTGCCGGAGCAGGTAAAGCGATAAAATTGGCCGAAAAAATTTCGGAAAAATTATCTGCCCGGGAAATTCTATTTTCTGTTTTCAATGAAAAATGGCCAGAAGATTTTGAAAACTTTACTGATGTTTTTGTTGTTGGTGGCGATGGAACACTGAATTATTTTGTCAATCTTTACCCGGATATAAAATTACCGTTAGTTATTTTCAATGGTGGAACCGGTAATGATTTTCACTGGCTGCTTTATGGCAAAATTAATTTTGAAAACCAGATCCAACTTGCTTTGTCGGCAGAACCTAAACCCATTGATCTTGGAAGGTGTAATGAAAAATATTTTATCAACGGAGTTGGAGTTGGTTTTGAAGGTGAAGTGGCAAAAAGCCTTACAGGGAAAAAGAAAAAAGCCGGTAAGGCTTCATTTATGGCAATGATACTGAAAAAAATATTTTCGTATCGTTCAAGAACTTACCGGATAATAGCAGATGGTAAAACAATTGCTGAAAAAAAGTATTTTATTATTGATATCAGTAA
>JAJAZO010000081.1 GCA_026785745.1 Chitinophagaceae bacterium
CATTTTCCCTCCGGCATCTTTCATAAGGCAGGTAGCAACCGGGCAATGCTCCAATCCGTAAGTATGACCTAATTCGTGTAGTGCAAGAGTTGTCATGCGGCGTTGAAAGACACTCTGTGAGACTTTATCTTTTCCAGCCCGGAAAGTGGAGATTACACATACTTCACCGGGGCAGGTACCTAATCCAAGTATTCCCCAATTTTCAACATCGCCTTTCCTGGTAGAAATATCTTTTGTTGTAACACCTATTATTTTTTCAAACCTGTTCTTATTTTTTTGCCGGAGGAATACCAACAAGCTATCCGCAATATATCGTTGCCGTGGTTTATAAAATGCAAAATCCGGAAGTGAGGTGTTTTCAAGAATATCCAGTTCAACTTTTAACTGTTTTAGTATTCCGGTTTTAAGTTCGTTGATTAAGTTACTATCAATGCCTTTGAAAGGAAGGATGGCGATACTATGTTTTTCGTTTTTTACTATTTCTTTTTTGTCAGTAAGAATAACTGGTTTATCTGTGTTACCACTATTACAGGAAACAAAGAGAATTATATGTAGGAGAATGAAAGGTTTAAAAATCATCCGTGCAGATTCTAAAAAAAATTATTAGTAACAAGTTGAAATAAAAAGACCCTGACGAATCAGGGTCTTGAAGTTTTTTAAGCGGCTTTTTTTTCTTTATTTCTTTTTATTTGTGTTACCATCGAATTGAGGGCATCATCAAACGATTCTTCAAACGATTTACTGGTTGATTTTACAAAAAAATTGTGGCGGGGGACATGCACTCTGATCTCTGCAATCTTGTCTTTAATGTTGTGAACCACATTGTCGAGTTTAAGAAACACATTAATCTGGATGATCCGGTCATTGAAGTTGCCTAATTTTTCCAGTTTACGTTTTACATACCCGATCAATTTACTGTCAGCTTCAAAATGTACTGACTGAATGTTTACGTTCATAGTAATCATGTTTTAGTGAAAGAATAAATAAAGAACTTTTTTTAGTCTGTTTTTCAGGGGTTCGGTTCTTTTGTCTGATTCAAGTTAGCACAAAAGCTGATTTACCCCAAACAAAATTTGGCTAATATTTTATTGTGCCAAACAGGAAATTTTTTCAGGCTTTTGGATGAGCCTTTTTGTACACGTCTTTTAACTTCTCGATAGTATTGTGTGTATAAATTTGGGTGGAAGCAAGGCTGCTATGGCCCAAGAGCTCTTTTACAGCATTAAGATCGGCTCCATTGTTCATCAAATGGGTGGCAAAAGTGTGCCGGAGTACATGGGGGCTTTTTTTGTCCAGGGTGCTGGCTTGTCCCAGCACCTGATTTACCAGCAGGTAGGCGTATTTCGGATACATTTTTTTCCCTTTTTCTGTTACCAGCAGTGTATCATCTGTTTTTTCAAAGTCCTTTTTCTTTAGTTGCTGATAGTTTTTTATCATCTCGCCTATCTCTTTAACTATAGGAATTATCCTTTCTTTATTTCCCTTTCCTAATACCTTAATCTGGGATTTGCTGAAATCAACTTGTTTTTCTTTGAGATTAATCAATTCGCTTAACCTCATTCCGGTGGCATAAAAAATGCTGATAAGCATCTTTGTATTAAGGCTTTTCCAGTCATCTGTAGACTGATTGAGGGCTTGCACCATTTTCCGTGTATCAGTTTCTTGTACAAAAACAGGTAATCTTTTACTGATTTTTGGACTGATTACCTGAGCCATAGGTGTGGCTTCAATGGCACCCGTCCTTAAATGATATTTGAAAAAAGATTTAAGACTGGAAATCTTGCGATTAATTGACTTGGAGGAGAGACCCTTATCTTTTTTATAAGCCAGCCAGCTTCTTACATAGCTGTGGGTTATATCTTTTAATGAAACACTGCCGAATTGTGTTTCCAGGAAATCAATAAAGTCAATGAGATCAGTTTGGTAAGAAGTCAGCGTATGAACTGAATACCTTTTCTCGTATTTCAGATAATCAAGGAAGGACTGGATGGACTGATGAGTAAGTACAGGCATATTACTTTATAAAGCTACGTAACAGGCGCAAAAAAATAGCTACCCCGATATAAACCGGGGTAGCTATCCTGTAAATATTATTAACCGGCCCGAATTAACTTTCGATCTTACCAATAGCTAAATTCTGCTTATAAACAGCTTTCAGCACCTGGCCACGACGTCTTACTGAAGGCTTAATGAAAGCCTGACGTTCCCGCAACTGTAAAAGTACTTTGGACTTTTCAAATTTCTTCTTGTACTTCTTTAAAGCTTTGTCTATGTTTTCGCAGTCTTTTGAATCAATAATTAGCATAAAATGATATACCTCCTTTGGTATTTTTTTAGTCCCTCTTTTTTCGGGAGGCAAAGATAAGAGGGAAAGTTGAAAAATGGAAATGGAAAAAGAAATGATTTGCTTTGAGGCATGTTTACGGGTATTATTGAAACAGTCGGTAAAGTTAAAGAGGTCATTCCCAACGGTTCAAACAGGATTTTTTGGGTAGAATCACCTATTTCCTCACAGTTTAAAGTGGATCAAAGTGTGAGCCATAACGGTGTTTGCTTAACGGTGGAAGAAATAATGGGAAACAGCCACCGGATTACCGCCATCGATGAAACCTTGCAAAAAACCAATTTGAGCACCTGGACCGAAGGAACTTTTATTAACCTGGAACAGTGTCTTCAGCTCAATGACCGGTTAGATGGACACATTGTACAAGGCCATGCAGATACTACAGGAACCTGTATAAAAAGAAAAGAAAAAAAAGGCAGTTGGGAATTTGAGATTGAATTTCCGAAAAAATTTGCTGAACTGGTAATTGATAAAGGCTCAATATGTGTGAACGGTATCAGCCTCACAGCTTTCAATGTAAAGAAAAAAAGTTTTTGTATCGCCGTCATTCCTTACACCTTTGAACATACCAATATCAATAAAGTGGAGAAAGGAAATACGGTAAACCTCGAATTTGATATCATTGGTAAGTATCTGATCAGAAGGCTATCTTTGAGAGAGAAATAACTAACCCTTTCAATACCTGATGAACCCTGAAAATTCCAACCCTGCCTATAAGCAGGCAGCCATTGCTCCTGAGCAGGCAGGCAGGACATACTACCCCGCCCTTGATGGCTTAAGAGGCCTTGCTATCTTACTGGTTGTGGTTTATCACAACTTCGGTTTCATTAATGTTTTTTTCTTTGGCTGGCTGGGAGTTGATCTTTTCTTTGTGCTATCCGGTTTTCTAATTACTGATATATTATTAAAAACAGTTGGTAAAAAAGATTACCTGCGGAATTTCTATATCAGACGAATGCTTCGCATTTTTCCCCTTTATTATCTGTGTCTTATTTTATTCCTGATTGTACTTCCAAAGACGAATCTTCAATTTAATGTACAATATTATATTGACCACCAGGTCTGGTTATGGACTTACTTACAAAACTGGATCTATACATTTCAAAATCCCGGGCAAACGAATACACTCAATCACCTCTGGTCGTTAGCTGTAGAGGAGCAATTTTATTTATTATGGCCACTGGCAGTGCTTGTAATCAAAAATCCAAAATATCTGTTGTTGTTTATCTCCCTGATACTTGTTGCCGTATTAGGGCTTCGCCTATGGGCCTGGATGCACCAGGTGGTTGATCTTGCTTATTTTAATTTATTCACTTTTACCCGTATTGACGGTATTTGTATCGGCTGTATGATTGCCTTATTGCAAAGGGTGAATCCTAACTTTCTGAAACGATATACCTCCGCTATTGTTTTATTCTTTGCTTTCATGAATTTCGCTTTTTTCTTTGTTAATCGTCGCTACCATTTTGCCTTTCCTTACCTGGCATTGGCGGGTTATACCACTTTTGCCATGATGTTTGGGCTGCTCGTTAATGAGGTCGTAACGAATAAAACAAAACTCGTTAACTTCCTGTTTAACATCCCGCTTCTCAAATTTTTTGGCAAAATCTCTTACGGATTTTACATTTTCCACTGGCCGGTATATATTTTGCTCAGCCCCTATTTATTTCCGTGGGTATCAAAATTTGTAAGTGGCTCATCATTGCAATTTACAGTATCAGTATTGGCAACATTAGCTGCCATTGGAATCAGCTGGATCAGTTACCAGTATTTTGAAAAGTATTTTCTGAAACTAAAAGACAAGTTTGCATAGAACAGTCTCTCATTTTCATATCATTTTTTTGATTGTATCTTTAAGCCCTATTGTAATGGCTGAACAAATTATCATACTTACACCGGTTTATAATGATGGAGAATCGTTGAACATACTCCTGAATGAACTTGCTGTATCCTTTAAAGAATTTACTAACGCTAAGTTCTCTGTGTTGGTTATTGATGATGGCTCAACCGATAGCCTGGATATTAAAATTCCGCCGCCTTTTTCGTTGCAGATTCTTCACCTGCATCGAAACATTGGCCATCAAAAGGCAATTGCTGTTGGATTAGCCTATATAAAAGAAAACTTGCCTTGTGATAAAGTGCTGGTAATAGATAGTGATGGTGAAGACAAACCAGAAGATGCCGCTGCATTACTCCACCATTCAGCGAACAATGCTGATAAAATTATTTTTGCACAGAGAAAATCAAGACAGGAAGGAACAGGGTTTCGTTTTTTTTACAGGATTTACAAATTTGCTTTCAGAATTTTAACGGGCAAGAGTATTGCTTTTGGCAATTTTCTGCTAATGCCAAAGCCATTACTTGACAAAGCCGTTTATTACAGTGAGATATGGAACCATATTGCAGGTGGTATAATAAAAACAGGTCTGCCATATACGTCCATTGCTACCAACCGGGGTAAAAGATATGCAGGTAAATCAAAAATGAATTTTAACTCACTCCTGATACATGGACTTGGTGCTATTGCCGTATTTATTGAAGTAATTGCCAGCCGGCTTTTACTATTTTCATTGATACTTATCGGTATTTCTTTACTGGCTATACTTGCAGTGGTTGGCATAAGAAGTTTTACTGACCTCGCCATCCCCGGATGGACATCAACTGTTGTATCTGCCATGCTGATTATTTTGCTGCAAAGTTTTCTGCTTTCCCTTTTCACCATATTCCTCTATCTCTCTTCACAGTCGCAGCGAAAATTTATTCCCGCCAGGCATTATAAAGATTATACCGGCACGGTTGAAACCATTCAGTAAATGAC
>JAJAZO010000082.1 GCA_026785745.1 Chitinophagaceae bacterium
TATTGGAAAAGCAGTTAAAGTATCCGACGAATGGTTACCGGTTATTTCTTTCGCTGTCGTTTTCATACATGTTATTTTATTAATTCGTTTGGGGGCCATGGCTATTGAAAAAAAAGTCGAAGTAGCTAAGCTGTGCAGGATAAATAAAATTGGCTGGGTTATTTTATTTGCAGCTATCTACACCGTTGTTTTTAGTGTTTTGCTTTTTTATGCAGAACAAGTGAAACTGGTTGAACCGGAAACAATAAATAAATCTGTCACTTATTCTTTTGTCCAACCATGGGGACCAAAAGCAATCAATGGCTTTGGTTCTATTATTCCCATTTTTAAAGATATGTTCGGAGAACTGGAACAATTTTTTGATGGAGTGGCTAAAAAAATCTCCTCTTAGTAGATTCTTCTGCTTTTTAGTGGTGTATTTTATTTTCTTTACATGTAAAAATTATATGCAGATTTGGTATAATTTGTAAGAGAGGAAGATGTGGCTAAAGAAAACAGGTTTTCAAAACACCCTCTTTGCACCTATATTTGTCCGATTGGCCTTCTTTTATACAACAAACTGCTGATATTTTGCGCCAAATCGTTTAATTTTAGTACTGAAATTCAACAGTAAGAAAGCCAGAATTGACTGCCATGGAATACGAAATTAAAGAACAGGATAAGTTTAAGTTTATAGAAGAAGGCAGCGGCGAGCCGCTGGTGCTTTTGCATGGCCTGTTTGGTGCACTCAGCAATTTCCGCAGCCTGATTGAATATTTCCGTCAGCATTATAAAGTAGTGGTACCAATGTTACCACTGCTGGAGATGGATATCCTTCATACCTCTGTGGGAGGGCTGGCTAAATTTGCGCATAAATTTTTGGAAGCAAGGGATTTACAGTCGGTTCACCTGCTAGGTAATTCACTCGGCGGACATGTGGGCCTTGTGCATATTTTGAAACACCCCGAAAGAATTAAATCGCTGATACTAACCGGCAGTTCCGGCCTTTTTGAAAACGGTATGGGCGATAGCTATCCTAAACGGGGCGACAAGGAATATATCCGCAAAAAAACAGAGCTGACTTTTTACGACCCTGCTATGGCTACCGAGGAGCTGGTTGATGAAGTGTACAGTATGACCAATAACCGCTTAAAAGCGATTAAGATCATCGCCCTGGCAAAAAGTGCTATCAGAAATAATTTAGGGGAAGAACTCAATCAAATCAAACAACCGACGTTATTAGTATGGGGAAATAACGACAGCATTACTCCACCGTTTGTTGCCAGGGAGTTTAATAGGTTAATTCCCAACAGTGAATTGCATTTTGTAGATAAATGTGGCCATGCCCCAATGATGGAAGTACCCGATGAGTTTAATGCAATCCTTCATAAATTTTTAAAAAAGCTCAACGAGCCTGCAACAGTTTCATAATCGTTGATGTCCTGTTAATGCCGCAAGGTATTAATTCGAAATAGTTTTTTTACATTAAAGCCGCTATCCATGTTAACCCGTGAACTATTATCACAAACCCTTCCTTACCTGCGCCTTCAAGACAAGGTGTACCAGGCATTGCAATTGATGAATGACAACAACGTCACCCATTTACCTATAGTGGATGGTGAAAAATTTATTGGCATCATCAGTGAAGAAGACCTGATGCAGGCAGAGAATGATAATGCAGTGCTTGCTGAATTACAACAATCCTTTTCTGATATATCTGTAAAAGACGATGAACATTTTCTGAAAGCGGTACAGTTGGCGGCAGACAGCGGACTAAGTGTAGTGCCGGTAGTAAACGAAGAGAATGAACTGGTAGGCACTGTTGCTTATAACGAACTGCTGAAATTTTCATCTGAGTTTATGAGCCTTAGCGAACCCGGCGGATTGATTGTGCTGGAAATGGAAAGCAACCAGTACTCATTTGGGGAGATTAGTAAAATAGTAGAAACAAACGATGCACAGATTACACAGCTCAATACTTCCAATGATGGTGAAACAGGAATGATGCAGGTTACTATCCGCATCAACAAACCTGAAGTGTCAGATATTGTTGCCACTTTTCAACGGTATGATTACACGGTAAAATACTTTTTTGGCGAAGAGCTATATGCCAATGAACTGCGCAGCAACTACGACAACCTGATGAACTACCTCAAAATCTGATGGCTTTCCCCGTATTTTACCGAAGGGACAGCATTTCCTGTTAACTTAGCCCTTTTGCTGAAACCTGAATATGCTGCGGGAAAGAAAATATTATCGCTGTCTTATTGCAATGTTACTATGCAGCCATAGCCTGGTGGCGCAACAAACCATTTCTGGAAAGTTAATTGATACTGCTGCCACTTCATCTTCGATGATTATAGTAGGAGACATTGTACTGACGGGAAATAAAAAAACAAAAGATGCTATCATCTTACGGGAAATTCCGTTTAAGAAAGGCGAAGAATATTCGCTGGATGTACTGGTAAAAAAAATGGAAGAAGCCCGTCGCCAGTTGATGAACACAGCACTCTTCAGTGCCGCTATTGTAGCAGCAAAAAATATTGAAGGAACAAAAATTAATATTAGTGTTGATGTAAAAGAACGTTGGTATTTGTTTCCGGTTCCGGTCTTCAGGCCGGTTGATCGCAATCTTAACCAATGGCTGGTGGAGCAAAAAGCCAGCCTTGACCGGGTAAACTACGGAGCCAAGTTATATTATAATAATGTTACCGGCAGAAATGATAAATTGAGAATAGGGCTTGTTAACGGTTACACCAAACAACTTTCATTTAGCTATGACAGATTATACATTGACAATAAATTAAAATGGGGAATGAAATGGGCTTTTGCAACTGGCAAAAACCGGGAGGTCAATTATAATACCATTAATGATAAACAGGTTTTTTTTAAAGATGTAAATAAGCATGTCCGCAATTTTACAAATGCCAGTGTAGAGCTTACTTACCGCAGAGCAATTAAAACAAGACACAGTTTCGGCATTGGTTTTATTAACGAACGAGTAGCAGATACAATTATAAGGCTAAATCCTTCTTATTTTAAATCCGGTCAAAACAGGGTTAGTTTTCCCGGCATTAGTTATAGCATGATTTACTTTAATGTTGACTATATCCCTTATCCCACTAAAGGGTATGCAGCCCAATTTTCAATCAGTAAAAACGGCTTTAATCATAGCATGAATCTATGGCAGCTTCATGCCAAAGGATTGGCCAACTGGCCACTTTCTCCCAAGTCTTTTTTTAGCCTGAATATGTATGGTGGTATTAAGCTGCCTTTTAAACAACCATATTTCAACCAACGATTTTTGGGTTACGGTGATGCGTTTCTTCAGGGCTTTGAATATTTTGTAACAGATGGAGTGGCCGGCGGTTACCTGAAAACAGCTTTTACCCATGAGTTGCTTGGCTTCGGTATTAAAACACCGGCAGTAAAAAAAGGCAAAGAGCCGCAAAGAATTCCGGTCCGCATTTTTGGAAAAATATTTGGCAACGCAGGGTATGTGCATAATCCACAACCTGGGAATAACTCACTTCCAAACAAGATGCTTTACTCCGGCGGACTGGGTATTGACATACTTGCTTTTTATGACTTTGTAATCAGGTTGGAATGGTCATTTAACTCGTTAGGACAAAACGGTCTATTTTTACATAGAAAGACAACGTTCTGATTTTTATAAAGAATAATTACAGCAAATTAAAAACAATGATTAGCAGATGAAAGCAGCAATTTATAGCAGGATGATGGAAGACGAGCAGCAAAAAGATGTGCAATCATTCTTTGATGAACTGGTTATTCAAAAAATAGAGCCAGTCATTTTCCATGATTTTTTTGAGCAGATTAAAAATAAAATTCAACTGCCTGCTGATACCAACACATTTGCAGTAGCAGAAGACTTAACTGAAGAGGTGGAGTTCATCATCAGCCTTGGGGGTGATGGTACTTTGCTGGATACCGTTACTCTGGTACGGGACAAAAAGATTTCTATTATGGGAATCAATTTTGGCCGCCTTGGTTTTTTGGCCAGTATTGGCCGGGAAGAAGTAAAGACAGCCGTAAAAGCCATTGCAAAAAGAACGTATGTAGAAGACACAAGAACATTAATTCACCTGGATGCCAGCCTTCCCATGTTTGGAAATGTGCCTTATGCGTTGAATGATTTTTCTATTCATAAACGAGATGTGGCTTCCATGATAAAGA
>JAJAZO010000083.1 GCA_026785745.1 Chitinophagaceae bacterium
CCTCACACCCATCCTTTGAAATTTATTACCGATCAGAATACCATCCTGATTATTTAGGCTTCCGCTAATAAAGAATTTTGTTTGATCATTTCCGCCTTGTGCGTTCAATTCTATTTGGTTGGTCTTTGCATCCTGATCGAAAGCAAGCTCCTGCCAATCTGTGTTTGTCTGCAGCGTTCTCCAATCGCTGTATCCGCTATAACGGGTAAAACGTGCCTCCATCCAAGTAGTCATATTAGTAATGGCTGCAGCCTCGCTTGCAAAGCCTCTCCAGTTACCAGCTCTGTTAAAGTGATATTTAGCTGTATTGACAGCAGCCTCGCTAAACAGTTCGATAAACTCGGCAGCATTCAAAAATTCTCTTTTGCCTGTTGGGCTCTGTGTGCCATATTGTGTATTGAGGGTAAACTTTGTCTTTCCGTTTTTACCTCTCTTAGTTGTAATTAGAATAACACCATTAGCAGCCCGGCTACCATAGATAGCGGTTGCAGAAGCATCTTTAAGGATGTCAAAGGATTCAACATCATTAAAATTAATATCGGCTGAAGCACTGCCAAAAATGCCTCCAACAAGCGGCACACCATCTACTACATATAAGGGCTCATTACTACCATTAATAGAAGTAGCACCACGAATCCTCACTTTAATACCTTCACCAACTTTACCATTCTGAGCTTCAACAAAAACACCTGCAGCACGACCCTGAAGTGCTTGGGAAAGGTTGGGCACAGGCATATTCTGTACATCAGAACCTTTTACCCGTGCTATAGAACCGGTAAGATCTCTTTTTACCTGCGATCCATAACCAATAACTACAACCTCATTCAGGCTTCTGGTAAACTGACTTAAGGAGATGTTCATTGAATTACCTTTTACATCCACCTCCTGATCTTCATAACCAATGTAGGAAAAAATAAGGGAGTTAAGTCCTTTAGGCATATTGATAGAATAAGCACCATCATTACCTGAGGAGGTACCCGTATTAGAGCCTTTTACCCTAATTGATACACCCGCAAGCGGAGCCCCGCTTCCATCAGTAATCTTTCCCGCTACTTCTCTTGTTTGTGCCATTAGAAACTGTGCGGCAAGCAGAAATCCACTCAGCATAAGCAATCTTAATTTTCTCATTAGTGTTTATTTTGGTAATAGAAAGAAAGAATAAATATATGTTAACCTTATCTTAACAAAACAAAAAAAACATGCAGAGTGCTGCATGTTTACAAAAATTGATTTTAATCAACTTCCCCTTATTAATTTCTATCCCTGCTTCCCAGGTATATCATTATATATTGTATAAGAGTAACAACAGCTGCCAAAGCAGCTACTACATAAGTGGTTGCTGCCCATTTTAGTGCATCCTTGGCTTTGGGATATTCTTCCGAATTAGTCACATTGGTTCTGTCGAGCCAGGCAAGTGCTCTCTTGCTGGCATCAAATTCCACTGGCAAGGTAATAAGGGTGAATAAAACGGTGACACTCATTACTATAATACCTATAAGCAGAACTGTAGGGTTTTTAGTGGTGGCCAGTACAATCATTCCAGCAAGCAATATCCAATTGACCAGCATAGAACTCATCTGAACGGCTGGTACCAGCTTGCTTCTTAGCATTAAAGGGCCATAAGAAGTAGCATGTTGTACGGCATGACCGCATTCATGGGCGGCTACGGCAGCGGCAGAAACACTGGTTCCATTGTAAACTTCAGGGCTAAGATTAACGGTCTTATTGACAGGATTGTAGTGGTCGGAAAGGAAGCCCTCAACAGAGGTCACTTTTACGTCATAAATGCCGTTTTCTTTCAGCATTTTTTCGGCTATTTCCCGGCCAGACATGCCGTTGGCAAGGGGTATTTTGCTGTATTTGGTAAACTTGCTTTTTAGGATTGCCGAAACCAGAAAACTGATGCCTAAAAACACCAGCGAAACGATAAAAATCTCATTTGACATAATCATATTAAAATGTTTATTTGACTGTTATAATTGCAAATTTACTACTATTACGGCTGACTGGTATTTTTCAGCCGTTTTGTCATTCCGAAATTTAATACGAGTATAATAATTGGGACAAAAAAACCGTCGCTTCAACTCAAAAAAATCATTTAAAATATTGAAAATCAATATTTTAAATAACTGTCTTCTTCAACTAAAAAGACAGTTTTTCCTGCTTTAATAGCGTTGGAAGTTATGCACAGGGGCAAAAATTTATTTTGAAATGTGGGGCATAATTGTAATTTAGCAATAGAATTTAATGGGTTAGTAAGTAAGAGGGTCAGTCGAAAGATTGACCCTTTTTACTTTTGCAGAACTGTTTATAAAAAACAATTACTTTTTATCATCTTCTTTTCATTATTCATTGCACTTTTTTGTTGAAAGACGTTGCTCTTCTTCAATCATTGTTCAAACATTTTAATCTTGATAGTTATCGGAACAATGCAATCATTTAATTTTAGTAAATGAGTAAAGTAAAAACATCTTTTTTCTGTCAGAATTGCGGATATGAAAGTGTGAAGTGGGTAGGTCAGTGTCCATCTTGCAGTCAATGGAATACATTC
>JAJAZO010000084.1 GCA_026785745.1 Chitinophagaceae bacterium
CCGTAAGCCGGTCAAACTCTGTCAGCACCGCTTCTTCCACCAAATCAGTCAGTTCTTCAATCAGAAAAGACCCCTGGTTAGGATTTTCATTTTTAGCGGTACCCAACTCCCGGTTGATAATTAGTTGTATCGCCATTGCCCGTCTCACACTTTCTTCTGTTGGTGTTGTTATCGCCTCATCATACGCATTAGTGTGCAGGGAATTACAGTTGTCATAAATAGCATACAATGCCTGCAACGTAGTTCTGATATCATTGAAATCAATTTCCTGTGCATGCAAACTTCTTCCAGATGTCTGAATATGATACTTCAGCATCTGACTGCGTTTGTTGGCTTTGTATTTATACTTCATGGCCTTTGCCCAAATGCGTCTTGCCACACGGCCTATTACACTGTACTCCGGATCCATACCATTGCTGAAGAAGAATGAAAGATTGGGAGCAAAATCATCAACATTCATTCCACGGCTTAAATAATACTCTACGTAAGTAAAGCCATTGGATAAGGTAAATGCTAATTGAGTAATTGGGTTAGCTCCTGCTTCTGCAATATGATAGCCACTGATAGATACAGAATAAAAATTCCTTACTTTCTCTTTTATAAAATATTCCTGCACATCGCCCATCAACTTCAACGCAAACTCTGTAGAGAAAATACAAGTATTTTGCGCCTGGTCTTCTTTTAAAATATCTGCCTGTACTGTTCCTCTAACCTGGGTTAATGCTTCTGCTTTTATTTTTTCGTACACTTCTTTTGGTAATACGTCTGCGCCAGACAAACCAAGTAAGCGTAAACCTAAACCATCATTACCGAGAGGCAAAGCCCCCCTGCCCCCCACTGGGGGGTTCTTGGCCCCCGAAAGATTTGGAAGATCTTTCGGGTGTATTGGCTTGTTATCTGTACCAATATATCTTGGCAGATCATCAATGCTAAATTTCGATTCAATGATCTTATTTACTTCGTCTTTTAAATTATTAGCAAGAATATATTTTTCGCATTGCTGATCAATGGCCGCATTCATAAAGAAAGCCAATATCATCGGTGCCGGACCATTGATAGTCATAGAGACAGAAGTCTTCGGGTCGCACAGATCAAAACCACTGTATAATTTTTTCGCATCATCTACTGTTGCAATACTTACACCACTGTTGCCCACCTTTCCATAAATATCCGGACGAGGATCGGGGTCTTCGCCATATAATGTTACACTGTCAAACGCCGTTGATAATCGTTTAGCTGGTTGCTCCACACTTACATAATGAAACCTTCTGTTAGTCCTCTCTGGTCCACCTTCTCCGGCAAACATCCTTGTCGGATCTTCGCCTTCTCTTTTTAATGGGAACACACCAGCTGTAAAAGGAAAGCTACCCGGCACATTTTCCTGTGCCTCCCATTGTAAAATATCGCCCCAGTCTTTATACTTAGGCAAAACTACTTTCGGAATATTTGTTCCGCTGAGGCTTTTTGTTACCATCGGTTGCCTAATCACTTTATCCCTCACCGTGTATTCATAAAATTCTTTTTGGTATTGTTTTATTTTCTCCGGCCAGTTGGTAATTAGTTTGCGGCTCACGGGAGTAAGCTGGTCGGTATAAAAAGTAATTTGTTTTTCTATCTCTTCAACAACGACTGATGGAGCTTTAGACGTTGTCAGTGTTTCTTTTACGCCATGCAGTTGATATAATTTTGTAGCAATAGCCGCTTGTTCTTTTACCAACTGGTCATAGCCACGGTTATTCTCAGAAATTTCTGACAGGTAACGAACCCGGTTGGCCGGAATAACAGCTTGTGAAACTTTAGCTGTTTCTGAAAAATGATATTGTCCGAAGGTGGTTTTTGTTTTTGTTTCAATTTTTTTCAGCAACAGTTCAAACAAACGGTTCACTCCATCATCATTGAATTTACTCGCCATCGTTCCAACGATGGGCAGGTCTTCATCCTTTGCGGTAAAGAGTTGGTGGTTTCTTTTGTATTGCTTTTTTACATCGGCCAAAGCATCCAATGCTCCGGCTTTATCAAACTTATTGATGCAAACAAGGTCTGCAAAATCAAGCATATTGATTTTTTCTAATTGCGAAGCTGCTCCATATTCCGGTGTCATCACATACATACTAACGTCGCAATAATCCAATATAGAAGCATCGCTTTGCCCAACACCTGCTGATTCAAGAATGATAAAATCAAAACCAGCTGCTTTACAAATATCAATCGCTTCCTGCATGGCACTGCTTAGGGCTGTGTTATCATCCCTTGTCGCCAAACTTCTCATATAAGCCCTTGGATGAGAGATAGCATTCATTCTTATCCTGTCGCCTAATAATGCACCGCCTGTTTTTTTCTTTGATGGGTCAACAGAAATAACAGCAATTGTTTTAACGGTGAAATTGGTAAGATACCGTCTTACTATTTCATCTGTAACGGAAGATTTACCTGCACCACCTGTGCCCGTAATTCCCAATACAGGTATTGTTAATGCGTCAGACAATTTATAAGTATCCAACACACCGTTCTCTGCATTCGTAATCTGTCTTGCTATTTTTCGTACATCTTTTACTTCGCCAAGTGTCATTGGGGCTTTATAATCACCTGCCCCGTTCAATGAAATATCACATTGCTTTATCACATCCTCAATCATTCCTTCAAGCCCCATGTGCCGGCCATCATCCGGTGAATAAATCCGGGTAATGCCATATTTATGCAGTTCATCCACTTCATCTGGTAGAATTGTACCGCCACCGCCGCCAAATATTTTAATATGACCGCACTCATTTTCTTCCAATAAGTCTTTCATGTATTTAAAAAATTCCACATGGCCGCCCTGGTAACTGGTGATGGCAATTCCCTGTACATCTTCTTCAATAGCGGTTTCTACAATTTCTCTTACAGAACGATTGTGGCCCAAATGGATAATTTCTGCGCCTTTGCTTTGCATAATGCGGCGCATAATATTAATAGCAGCATCATGTCCATCAAAAAGGCTGGCCGCAGTAACAATTCTGACTTTGTTGAAGGGGGTGTAACTCATATAATAAACAATTGCACAAATTTAGCTTAAAAAACTAATGCCCGTTAGCCGGTCAGTTCTTTGGATTGCAGCCGGTTAACTACATTTGCCAAATGCAGCACCTTGTAGCATCTATCACTTCTTTATATAAACAATGGAAAGGTATTGAGCCGACATTGGTGGATTTGCTGCCGCAAAGTGGTAGTGAACGTCGTTATTTCAGGCTTCACGGCAAAGATGTCTCAGTAATCGGCACTTATGGTGCTAATATACCCGAGAACGAAACGTTTATTTATTTCTCCAGGCAATTCAAGGAAAAAAATCTTGCCGTACCGAAAATCCTGGCCATCAGCGAGGATAAAATGTTTTACCTGCAGGAAGATTTTGGAAACATTTCTTTATTAAACCATTTGGAAAAAGATGGTTTTACGGATAATGTATATGGTTTGTTCAAAAAAAGCCTGGAAGCATTAGTCACTTTGCAGGTAAACGGTGATGAAGGGCTTGACTATAAAACCTATTGCCTCACCAGTACAGAATTTGGTAAGCAGGCCATTATGGCCGACTTGCTATACTTCAAATATTATTTTCTGGATGCCCTGCGCAAGCCATACGATAAGCAAAAACTGATTGATGATTTTGAAGCACTGAGCAATTATCTTACACATACGGAATATAAATATTTTATGTTCCGTGATTTTCAAAGTCGTAACATAATGGTAACCCCTCCTTCGGAGGGGCTTGGGGAGGCCGTTCATTTTATAGATTATCAGGGTGGCATGAAGGGTGCTCCGCAATATGATGTGGCCTCAATACTATGGCAGGCCAGGGCTGGCTTACCAGATGAGTGGAAATATAGTTTACTAGAAGACTATATGAATACCCTCGAAAACATATTGGGACATACTATTGACAGAAAAATTTTTCAAAGCCAGTACAATGGCTATGTACTGCTGCGTATATTACAGGTATTAGGTGCGTACGGCTTCCGGGGTTTGTTTGAACGTAAAGCCCAGTTTCTTACCAGCATCCCCCTGGCATTAAGAAATCTCCGGGATTTTTTTCAAAATCAAAGACTGGGTATTTCTGTTCCTGAATTTAAAAAGGTACTTGATATGTGTGTAGCGGATGAAATAATTCAGCAATTCACCCCTACACAGGCTACCGAACAAACACCTTTAAAAATTAAAATATGCAGCTTCTCCTATCGCAAACAATTACCAGACGATAATAGTGGTAATGGCGGCGGGTTTGTTTTCGATTGCCGTGGCATTTTAAATCCCGGCCGTATAGACAGTATGAAAACACAAACAGGCAGGGATAAAGAAGTAAAAGATTTTCTGGAGCAGCAAACCAAAATGCCTGAATTTCTCAATAGTATTTTTGATATTGTTGATATATCAGTTGAAGAATATATTAATAGAGGATTTGAAAGCCTGATGGTTAGTTTTGGCTGCACCGGTGGACAACACCGCAGTGTATATGCTGCTGATGCAATGGCAAGTCATTTGAAAAATAAATTCAAAGTGAAGATTGAATTGAAACATTTTGTGCAAGATGAAAGGAACTGGTTAAATCCGCTACCGGAAAAAAAATAAACCACGGTGGCACAAAGGCACAGAGTAACACAAAGGATACTCCTTGAAACTCCCTGCCTCCCTGTCTCTGTGGTTCAATAAAATATGCAAACAATGATATTCAGTGCCGGACTCGGCACAAGATTTAAACCATGGACAGATAAACATCCAAAGCCCTTGGCATTGGTGAACGGAAAGACCCTTTTACAAAGAAATATTGAATACCTGCAGCAATACGGAATAAAGGACGTTATTGTAAACGTTCATCATTTTGCTGAACAGGTAGAAGATGCGATTGTAGAAAATGATGGTTGGAGCAGTGATCTTTTAGTAAGCGACGAAAGAGATGAGCTACTCGATACAGGTGGCGGTTTATTAAAAGCAAAAGACCTGTTTAATCCCGGTGAAAGATTTATTACCTGCAACGTAGATATTCTTACCAACCTTGACATCAGCAAATTGCTGGCTTTTCATGAAAAAAATAAAGCCTTAATTTCTTTTGGTGTTACCGACCGCAAAACATCCCGGTATCTTTTGTTTGATGAAAGTAGCCGTCTTTGTGGTTGGAGAAATACGAAAACAGGGGAAGAAAAAATTTCCATTCCCCTCTCCCTTACGGTAGAGGGGTTAGGGGTGAGGTTTGAAAAGGCGTACAGCTGTGTAGTTGTTTTTGAGTACGATATTTTCAGGTTGATGGAAGAAAATAATTTTACCGGCAAGTTTTCATTAATAGATGTTTATCTCAAATTGGCTGCTGAGCACCGCATCATGGGTTATGACCATACCGGTGATAAGTGGGTGGATGTAGGCAAACCGGAATCAGTTGCTGTAGCCGAATCGCTTTTTCTATAAGAAAGGGTGCCACGGTTTAAAACCGTGGCACCCTTTCTTATAAGGTATTGCAAATACCCTTTCAACGGTAGCCGGTTTGTGGCCATTTACATTATCTTTCAAGCCTCAAACACACATACTTTATGAAGAAATCAGTTCTCAGCATTGCAGGTTTATTTATGTTCATCAGTTTGTTTGCACAATCCAACTATGATAACAAAGAAGCCTTTAATCCACAATTTTATCCTTACCCCGGTAATGATTATCGCAGTGCAAGTGGCGAACCCGGACCAAAGTACTGGCAAAACCGGGCAGATTATAAAATCAATTGCACCCTTGATACAGCAAAAAACAGTGTAAGCGGCGATGTAGAAATTAATTACACTAACAATAGCCCGGATAATTTAAAATTTCTCTGGCTGCAATTAGACCAGAATATTTATAAAAAAGATTCCCGTGCCTCGGCCACCACCACAGAAGCCGGTGGAAGATGGGCCAATGCAAAATTTACCGAAGGTGATATTATCAAATCCATATTTGTTGATTACAATGGTAAAACATTTACACCCAAATTCAATGTATCGGATACAAGAATGCAGGTGTGGTTGCAGGATGCATTGAAATCTGCCGGTGGAAAAATAAAGCTGACCATCAAATTCGAATTTACTGTTCCTGAATATGGCACCGACCGTATGGGAAGATTAAAAACAAAAAATGGACAGGTGTATGAAGTAGCACAATGGTTTCCCCGCCTGGCAGTGTATGATGATATACAGGGATGGAATACTTTACCGTACCTCGGTGCAGGAGAGTTTTATCTTGAATATGGCGATATTGATTTTACTGTTACCGCCCCTTCCAATTTAATTGTTGTTGGCTCGGGTGAGTTAACGAATCCGCAGGAATGTTACACCACCGAACAAATGACCCGTTGGGCTGCTGCAAAGAACAGTGATAAAACAGTAATCATTCGTAGTGATAAAGAAGTAACAGACCCTAACTCAAGACCCAAACAACCCAACTGCACCTGGAAATTTAAAATTACCAATACAAGAGATGTGGCCTGGGCGGCGAGCAAAGCATTTGTACAGGATGCAGCAAAAATCAATTTACCCAGTGGTAAAAAATCAATGGCCATCAGTGTGTATCCTGTTGAGAGTATTACAAAAGATGGTTGGCAGCGATCTACTGAAATGGTAAAAGGTTCTATCGAACATTATTCCAACAAATGGTTTGAGTATCCTTATCCTGCTGCTACCAATGTAGCAGGTATTGTGGGTGGCATGGAATATCCCGGTATAGTTTTCTGTAGTCATGGCGATTCAGGTGCCGGTTTGTGGGGAGTAACAGATCATGAATTTGGCCACACCTGGTTCCCGATGATTGTTGGCAGTAATGAAAGAAAATATGCCTGGATGGATGAAGGCTTCAATACTTTTATCAATGGCCTTTCAACCGAAGCCTTTAATAAAGGTGAATTTAAAGAAGCCAGTTTCTTTGGCGATCCTAATTCACCCTTCATGGTGAAATATACGTTTGGAGAAAAAATGGATGGCCTGTATAACGTTCCTGAAGTAATACAGCAGGATAACCTGGGTGTAGCCGCTTATATGAAACCTGCAATGATGCTGGATGCTCTTCGCAATGTAGTGTTGGGCAAAGACCGTTTTGATGCAGCCTTCCGGGAATATGTAAGCCGCTGGGCTTTCAAACATCCTACACCGTGGGATTTCTTTCATACCATTGAAAATGTTTCGGGTGAAGACCTTAGTTGGTTTTGGCGGGCATGGGTTCTTAATACCTGGAAACTGGACCAAACTGTAAAAGAAGTAAAGTATGTGGATGAAAAACCAGCCAGTGGTGCTGAAATAACTATTGAGAATTTAGAAAAAATGGTAATGCCTGTTACGGTGTTAATAAAAGAAGTCAATGGTAAAGAACACAGAATTAATCTGCCGGTAGAAGTATGGCAACGTGGTGCCGAATGGACATTTGGTGTACCCACCACCAGCGAAATAAAAGAAGTGAAACTGGACCCCGATAAAAAATTACCCGAATGGAACCGGGATAATAATACCTGGAAGAAAAAAGGATTTTAATTAAGAGGCCCTTCGTGAAATCGAGGGGTTTTTTGATTTATAGACTTCTAGTAATAATCAATTAAATTTGAAATAAGTCGCTTTGAAAACAAACATACTACCTGCATCGCCGGTGAGCAACATTAAAATATCTTTCGATGATAGACTATGTTACATCAGAAACTAAAGAAGATTTATCAGGAATCTTAGCCTTACAAAAAATTAATCTGTCGGAATCTTTAACTAAAGAAGAAATAAAAAGCCAGGGTTTTGTAACGGTCGTTCACAATTATGACCAGCTTAAAAAGCTTAATGATATTGAAAAATTTATAATTGCAAAAGATAAAAACAAAATTATTGCATACCTGCTTGCAATGACTGAGCAATCAAAATCAGAATTACCTGTTCTTATTCCAATGTTTGATACGTTTAACAGCATCTTATTTAAAGGTAAAATAATTGCAAGCTATAATTATATTGTTGTGGGTCAGGTTTGTGTTGCCAAACAATACAGAGGTCAGGGAATTTTGGACAACTGTTATACTGCCTATAAAAATCACTTTAAAGGAAAATATGATTTTGCAATAACAGAAATTGATGCAAATAATTTGCGTTCGTTAAATGCACATAAAAGGATAGGCTTTACAGAAATCTACCGGTATTTTTCATCAGATAATACTGAATGGTGTATAGTTCTTTGGAACTGGGGAAAAGAGGGCTAAGTTCGATTTAAAGGCACTATTAATAAACTTTATATTCTATCAATTCTTCCACCTCATTAAATTGATTTGAGCCTCCCCTGGTAGATTGTGACCCTATTTCCCTGCCGAGTCTTCACCCTTAGTACTTCCAAGCCGATGTCCGGGACAGCAGATACCCTACTGAATGAAACTAGTGGCCCGACCTGGCGTAAATTCCTAATTCACGTCGTTGTTGGTGTTTAAATTATAGAAACCTTCAATCACAAAACTCCACACCAAAAACATAAGCACAGGAAGTTTTCATAAATTCGTATTGCTGGTGCGATGAACTAAACCAGAAAGAATCCGAAAAATAAACACTAACAATGGCGTAAAAACCGGGCAGGTCTGATTTATATGCTGACAAACTCAATGGAAAAACTATTAACCACTAAATATTTTGACACTTATCTTTCCCTGCTGGATATAAAGCCAGCGGAGGGGTTAATAAATGTGAGAGAAAGAGAATGGACACCGGAAAATTTCAGGTTCTTTACTGCTGTTTCTGTAATGTCGTCATCTAAAATAGAAGGAGAAACCCTTGAGATCGACAGTTACCTGAAACACAAAATCCAAAACATAGAGTACCTGCCTAACCTTACCGAAAAACCCAACGACTTATTTGAGGCATACGAATTTGCCCGTGATAATAAATTGACCCTTCCCAGTTTTTACAAAGCACATACTATTGCCACCAGGCATCTGCTTCCCGAAAAACAAAGAGGTGTTATAAGAACCGGCAATATGCTGATAATGGACCAGCTTACCAATCGTATCCAATATGAAGCAGCATCTCCTTCTATAGTAAAAGCTGAGTTTACAAAATTCTGGAAAGAGCTTGATGCCCTGGTGCAGTCGCCACTCAGCAAAGAAGAGGTTTTCTACTTTGCCTCGCTTATTCATTTAGTATTTGTAAAAATTCATCCTTTTGATGATGGCAATGGCAGAACAGGAAGATTGCTGGAGAAATGGTTTTTAACCTCCCTGCTTGGAGAAAAAGCATGGTATATCAGCAGTGAATATTACTATTACAAGAATCTAAAGGCCTATTATAAAAACCTGGGACGGGTTGGCTTATTTTACAATGAATTGAATTATGAAAAGTGTTTACCTTTTCTTTCGATGCTTCCACAGGCATTAACATTTGAAAAATAAACAGCGGTTTTTTTAACCCTTTCTATTGTCACACTTTGCAGAGGATACTCAGGCAAGTTCCATCTGCAATTCCCCCAACTCCCTCTCCTCCAGCACCTCCCTCCCCTCAGCCTCCGACCATTTAATAAGTCTTATACAACCATCTGCAATTTCAATCCCTGTAATATCACCATCACGAAAGCAACAGCAACCGGTATTAAAATAAGAAGGCTTCATATTCATATAGTCAACCGACACAGCGGTAAATTTTCTTTCCCTTTTCAAAATCTCAGTCCTCACATCTTTAACAGCTGCTTCATCTTTATCCTGCTGGGCAAATTGCAGTTGTTTATACAGTCTCTCCAGGTGTGTAAGCGATGCAAATACCGGTTGATGGGTGTGGCCGGTTATCAGCAGCACATCTTTTTGTTCAGCTGCCCATTCATACATGATATGATTATGCAGTGTTTTCTTTTCATTATTGTAGGCCGGTGTATTGGGATTGATGCGCAACAAGGATTGCAAGGGTGCCCAGATATACGTCACAAAAAATTTGCTGAACCAGTTCCCATCGCTTTGTGCATCACCCTGGTGGCCGTGGGTGAGGAAAATGGTGAGTTCAGAATCCAGTGAATCTACTCCAGACCCGATAGCTATCGGGTCCTGCCTCCTGACTAATGTCTTTAAAATAACTCCTTCATACACTTTTACTTTTTCACCAAACATACTTTTCAGGTGCCAGTAGGCCCAGAGGCCGGTGTCCCAATACAAATCATGGTTGCCGAATATTTTTACATAATTGTTATGCGCCAGAAATTTTTTCTCTGCTTCAAAAGTAGCTTTATTATTTTTCTTTACTTTCCAGATACTGTTTTCCCACAGTTCTTCGCTATCGCCAAGGTTGATAAAACAAAAATCGTTGCTGCTGTAATAATTTAATGCGTCCAGGTAATTTGTTTCTGCCTGTTTAAAATCATCGGCACCATTTCGGTTGCCTTTATGCTGATCGGAGAAGATGATAAATTTACCGGCATGATGTTCAAAAGGAATTACCAATCCTCTTTTACCCGGATGCTCCATTATGGAGGCAGATAGTCTTGTCAGGGCTTCAAAAATTCTTTCCCGGTTTGGTTTGGAAGAAAACTTAGCCGCTGCCCATAGCACTGGTTTTGATAATATGGTACGAAACCTTCCCATTTTTTCTTACACAAGGTTAAAGAAACTGTTTTGGATTTCAGCAGTTAAAAAACCGGATAACAAACCCACCTTCGTCCCATTCGATACGGGACTACGGCGGGTAAAAAAAAATCCCACCCCGCTATGGGATGGGATTAATATTTCTTCAGCGTAATGTATTACCAGTTCACCATCACTTTTCCATCGGCCATTCTCTTACCTGCATCATCACCTATTACTACATAATATATTCCTCGTTGTGCAGGGCGAATGTCAACAGGTAATAAAGTATAAAATCCGGTAACAGGGAATTTTGCATTATAAATACTTGCCCCTTTTGAGTCATACACTGTTACTGTTCTTGTGGTGCTAACACCGCCAAGGTTATAATAGGAAACGGTAAACTGACCGTCATTCGGGCTTGGGAAAATGAATACCCTGTTACTTATAGCTGCCGAAATAGTAACTAAAGCTGATTGGTTAGAACAGGTAAGGCCGCCGGCAAATGTTTCCTGTATTCTTACCTGGTAGGTACCTAACCGGCTAATATTGGCTAAATAAGTATTGTTTGTGTTGGCAAATGCAATTCCATCCTTTAACCAGGTTCTTGTTAATGTGCCACCGGCTGATGCACTAGGTGTAGCTAGAAGAGTTGTTGTATTACCGGGTAACAGAGCTGATATCGGCACGGCTGCTAAACTAACCGTTGGCAATTTACGAACAGTTAACAGAGCCGTAGCAGAAGTAGCAGGAACAGTACAGGTTGCATTTGATAACAGGCAACGATACCTGCTATTGTTGGCCGTAACTGTTGCGGCGGTTATTGTATATGTTGCAAAAGTTGCGCCTGGAATACTTGTCCAGCTGGTGCCACCATCTATGCTTATCTGCCATTGATAAAGAACACCAGTACCACTGCCTGCCACTGTAAAGCTTGGGTTACTACCTGAGCAAATCGTTTGGTCTGTTGGTTGAGCAGTTATTACTACAGATGAACCAACAGAAAGTGAAACACAGTTTGATGTTGCAGCCGGGGTACAAGTACCGGTTACTGTACATCTGTATGAATATCCGTTCATCGTAATTGGTGCACCTGTAATAGTAAGTGCAGCAGTTGTTGTGCCGCTGTACACACCACCATTAAGAACATTGGCCCATGTTCCAGCACAACCAGTTGTACTTACCTGCCATTGATATGTTATTCCCGTTCCTGCTGCAGTTACACTAAATGTATTATTACCACCTGTACAAATCACAGCATTCTGTGGTTGTGCAGATATCGTTGGCAAAGTATTTACTGTTAATATCGCTGCATTGGAAATAGCAGGTGTAGTACAAGTAGCATTTGATACCTGGCAGCGATACCTGTTATTGTTTAATGAGAAAGTAGCTGCTGTAATGTTCAGCGTAGCACTTGTTGCTCCTGAATAAACGCCACCGTTTGATACATTGGTATAAGTAATTCCGCCATCTGTGCTTACCTGCCATTGATAGATAATGCCTGCTCCACTGCCTGTTATGGCAAAGCTGGTATTGCTGCCTTCACATATTGTTTGATTGGTTGGCGAAGTGCTAATGGTAGCAGGTGTTACAACAGTTAACAATGCACAGTTAGATGTGGCAGCCGGTGTGCAGGCACCCGATACTACACAACGATAAGCTGTATTATTAAGACCAGCAACGATGCCGGTTAATGTATAGCTTGATGTGGTGGCCGCAGGTATATCAACCCACGGACCGGCACAACCATTGAAGCTTACCTGCCATTGATAAGTTAAGCCTCCACCAGTTGCAGTAACACTGAATGTATTGTTTGAACCTGCACAAAGTGTAGTACTGATTGGCTGTGTAGTAATAGTTGGTAAAGCATTAACTGTAAGCAATACTGAATTGGAAGTAGCACTACCACAACTGCTGCTGAGATTGCAGCGATACCTGTTGCCGTTAAATGTTACCGGAACAGCAGTGATGTTTAAAGCAAATGCAGTGGCTCCTGAATAAACACCACCGTTGGCTACATCGGTGTAAGTAGCACCGCCATCTGTGCTTACCTGCCATTGATAGTTACCGGCACCAACTGCAGTTACAGTAAAGCTGGTGTTTGTACCAGCACAAATAATTGCAGCCGATGGCTGACCTGTTATACTCAATGCACTTGCAACAGAAATTGTAACAGCATTGGATGTAAGCGGTGATACAGGGCAAACACCGGTGACAACACAACGATACTGGTTATTATTTAATAC
>JAJAZO010000085.1 GCA_026785745.1 Chitinophagaceae bacterium
GCCATAATGATATGGCAGGGCGAAAATACGTTATTTAATATCCCCACTTACCCCCTAAAACTTAACTAATACTGTACTGAATTTCCCACTTTCAGAAAATTGGTATTTAACATAATACTGATTATAAAGAAAAAAAAGCGGAAACAGTCAGAAAATCCCACCAATATGCTACCTATTTTGCTACCTATCTTATAAATACAAACGCAAATCATTGTTTATTAATGTTTTGCGTAAATTAAATGCGGAGACTAAGGGATTCGAACCCTTGATACAGTTTCCCGTATACACACTTTCCAGGCGTGCTCCTTCAACCACTCGGACAAGTCTCCTTATAGGGGTTGCAAAAATAACGGTTCAACTTTCAGCAGCCGAATAATTTTTCAGCATTTGAAGTTGTAATTTTTGCTACCTCTTCTGCTTCTATATTTTTCATCTCCGCTATTTTTTCCACCACATATTTCAAATAAGATGGCTCATTTCTTTTGCCTCTGAATGGAACCGGTGCGAGGTAAGGCGCATCCGTTTCCAAAACTATATGCTCCATATCCAAACTTGCCACAATGGCATCCAAACCAGATTTTTTAAAAGTAACCACCCCTCCTATTCCCAGATAAAATCCCAGATCAATAACTTGCCCGGCTTGTTCTGCATCACCTGAAAAACAATGAAAAACTCCCTTTAGATTCCCTTTTTGATGCTCTGTAACAACTTTAATGCACTCATTAGTCGAATTGCGGGAGTGAATGACAATCGGTATGTCAAAATGCAGTGCCCATTCTATTTGTTCATGAAATGCTGTGTATTGTTGTTCGGTAAAGGTTCTGTCCCAATAAAAATCGAGGCCAATTTCTCCCACCGCTTTAAAAGGTCTTTTTTCAAGATAGCCCCTTGCTATTTTCAGCTCCTCCCGGTAGTTTTCTTTTACATAACAGGGATGTACCCCCATCATACTCAAACATAAGGACGGTTTTTCCTTTTCCAGCCTCAGCATAGCTTCATGGGTGATGGAATCAATGGCCGGCATTAATATTTTACTAACACCTTCTTTTTCAGCCCTTTCAAGCATTGCAAGTTGGTCAGTTTCAAATTCTAAAGCGTATATATGAGAGTGGGTGTCTATCAACATCATTTTCAGGGCTATTTGTGGCAAAACTCCGCAAAAATTTGTAAGAATGCGTTAAACTTCCTCCAATAAAACCTATCTTAAAATCGTTTAATTATATCTACTCTTTAAAATAATAGTTATGAAACTCCGGCTCAACCTGACGCAACTAGTTACATCTGCCTTCTTTTTCAGCTTGCTGATGGTTACTTCTTGTCAAAAGGAGAACAGCCAGACCGGCAGTGATAATGAACAGCAAATAGAAGCGTCCCGGGTTTCCAGCGAGGCCGATGGCGAATCTGAGTCTGTTTTTAATGGCATTTTTGATGATGCTATGGGTGTAAATGATGAAGTAGGAATAGGCGGCACCGGCATTTTTGGCCGTGTGGCAGCCTGCCCTGATGTTACTGTAGTACGTCTGAATCCAAATGCAACTTTCCCTGTAAAAATTATCTTTGATTTTGGTGCTAACGGCTGTGTAGGCAGGGATGGACATTTAAGAAAAGGCAAGATTTTTACGGTGTACACCGCCCGGTTAATAACCCCCGGAGCCTCTGCTACTACTACATTTGAAGGATTTTATTTTGATTCAACTAAAGTAGAGGGAACACATAAGATCACCAATACAAGTCCTTCAGTTACTACGCAACCAGCCACCCGCCAGTTTAAAGCCGATGTTATTGATGGCAAACTGACAAAGCCAAGTGGTAATTTCATAGAATGGAATAGCAATAAAATAATTACTCAACTGGAGGGTATTGGTACTTCTCTTCCCCTTGATGACATCTTTAGAGTAGAAGGAAGTGCCCGTGGCAAGGTAAAAAGAGGCAATCTGATTGTGCTTTGGGAGTCAAACATCACCGAGCCGCTAATGAAAAAATTTAGCTGCCGCTGGATTTCAAAAGGGAAAGTAAGGACTGTCCGGGCAAGCACTTCGGTCAATAGCCCCTGGGTAGCTGTACTCGATTTTGGTGCCGGCACATGTGATAACCAGGCGGTCATTACAATAAATGCGGTTCCCCACCAAATTACTTTGCCATAATTAAAAAATTATTATACCTTTAAACCAGTTTTCATAGGGTACGGATTAAAAACGGGCCAGGGTTTCTACCCAGGCCCTAACTTTTTTTAGGATTAGCCTGTAAATTTTACTTTTAAAGTGGGCTAAAAATATAGCCTTGTTCTGAAAAAAATTTCAATGAACGGGGCAGTGCATATTGGAGGCGGGGAACCGCTTTCTCACTGTCATGAAAAACAATAATAGAACCGGGTACCGATTTATCTACTACATTCTTCAGGCATTTTTCATTAGAAATTGATTCATCAAAATCACCGCTCAACACATCCCACATTATTATTTTAAAATCTTTAAGCTGTTTAGCCTGCGAAGACTTTAACCTCCCAAAAGGGGGCCTGAACAAATCAGAAGAAATATACTGAGCCGCTATAGTCACATCTTTTATATACAAATAATCCGGCATTTCCCAACCGTTCAGATGATGTTGTGTATGATTTCCTATAAGATGACCTTCGGCTTTTATACTTTCATATACTGAAGGATGTTCAAGTACGTTTTTGCCAATACAAAAAAAAGTTGCTTTAGCATTATACTTTTTCAGCTCATTTAATACAAAAGGAGTAGCCACAGGATGCGGCCCGTCATCAAATGTGAGATAAATTATTTTTTCGCTTGTTGAAAGATCCCACACCCTGTTTGGATAAAATTTTTTTAGCCACCAGGGAGTTTTTACAAAATATTTCATAACGAGACACAAGATACAAGGAACAAGAAATACAAGGAACAAGAAACGCAAAAGACAAGAAAAATAATATATTCTTCAGGCATTGAACCTTGTGCCTTGTATCTTGTCCCTTGTGTCTTCATCAGTTATCTTTGCCTCCTATGAGTAAAAAAGTGAGAGTTCGTTTTACACCAAGTCCAACAGGTGGTCTGCACTTGGGTGGAGTTAGAACAGTTTTATATAATTACCTGTTTGCTAAAAAATATGGGGGTGATTTTTTAGTCAGAATTGAAGACACCGATCAGAGCCGCTATGTGCAAGGAGCTGAAGA
>JAJAZO010000086.1 GCA_026785745.1 Chitinophagaceae bacterium
GTGGTGGTGCCCCGTATTCAAAAGCTCCGAGTAAGAAACCAAACTTATGCAGTTGTTCTGCCTCATCCATACCTAAGGCAGCAAACATTTTTTCCTGTAACTCTCTCTGGAAAATTCGGATGGAGCCTCCGCCAATTTCATTTCCGTTCAGCACCATATCATAAGCATTTGCTTTGATAGTAGCATAAGGGTGCTTCAAATATTGTGATGCATTGTCCCCGCCTGCCGGACGGGCAGGAATAACGGGATTGTTATTGATCATCGTTTCTATCTGTGCAGGTTTGGGAGAAGTAAACGGATGGTGACGGGCTACCCAGCGGTTGCCTTCTTCATCATATTCAAACAACGGAAAATCTACTACCCACAATAGTTTGAATTCTGTGTGTTTTCTTAAACCCAACCGGCTGGCCATTTCCATTCTTACATCACTGATGGCTTTTCTTGTTCTTTCTTCTGCACCGGCAAGAATCAAAACCAGGTCACCAGCTTTTGCATTGCTCGCCTCGGCAATAGCTTTTAGTTTTTCTTCGCTATAGAATTTGTCAACGCTGCTTTTATAAGTTCCATCGGTATTTATTTTTATAAACACCAATCCTTTCATTCCTATCTGCGGACGTTTTACCCACTCCGTCAGTTAATCTGTTTGTTTACGACTGTATTAACTGCAACCCGGAACAGCCATGGCTACAACCGTTTCTGCTTCATCAAACACTTTGAAGTCGGCACCGTTTATTAAAGCGGCATTATCTTGTTTATCTATATAAACAGTAGAAGGCTTTTTCAGGTTCAGCACTTTCATGTCAAACCGGATGTCTGGTTTATCATTGCCATAATTCCACATGGCGTCTTCCCATGTCATTCGCTGCACTGTTTCGGTATAGTCAATTCCTTTTACATCTTTGAAGATGGATTTGATCATTCCTTCAAACATGTTGAGAATGTCTTCCTGTTCTACAAAAGCCATCTCACAATCTATCTGTGTAAACTCCGGCTGACGGTCGGCCCGTAAGTCTTCATCCCGAAAACATTTTACAATCTGGTAGTAACGGTCGTACCCACTTACCATCAGTAATTGTTTGAACGTTTGTGGTGATTGCGGCAGTGCATAGAATTGCCCGGCGTTCATTCTGGAAGGCACCACAAAATCCCTGGCACCTTCCGGAGTTGATTTGATCAGGAAAGGTGTTTCAATATCCATGAAATTATTCTGGTGCAGATAATTTCTGGCGGCCCGGTTTACTGCATAACGCAGTTCAATATTTTTCTTTACTGCATTGCGGCGCAAATCAAGATAACGGTATTTCATCCGCAGGTCATCACCACCATCTGTATCATCCTGGATGGTGAAAGGAGGAATGGCAGACTTATTTAATATTTTAAATGAGGTAACAACAATTTCAATATCGCCTGTCGGAATATTGGCATTTTTATTACTTCGTTCATTTACGGTTCCTGTTGCCTGCAATACAAACTCCCTTCCAAGAGGATTTGCTTCCAATTGTTTGGTCAGGTCTTCACCGATCAATAATTGGGTGATACCGTAACGGTCACGCAGGTCAATAAAGGTGATGGCAGTGCCTAATTTTCTAACTGTTTGCACCCAGCCGGCCAGGGTAACTTCTTTTCCTTTGTTTGTTAGCCTCAATTCGCCACAGGTGTGAGTTCTGTACATAGCTATTGTGTTCTTTTTTGAGGCGCAAAGATAACAAGGCAGGGCTATTTTTGGGCGTTTAATCCGGTTGGATTTATACAAGAAATGATGCGATTCTGCCGGGCAATCAAAGGGTTATTAATTTTTATGCGCTTTGCACAATAAAATAAGAATGTAAACTATTGCCTAGCACTTGCATTTTGGGGATTTATTATTTATATTTATAATCAGTACCTGAACCCTGAATAACAACACTACTAAAATCCGTACCATGATCACACTTGCCATCATTTACCTATTTCGCCGCTACATTCTTAAATCAAAGAAAAAACAGCCACTTATTGCAACGTAACTGATTTATGCTGTTTCATTTCCCGTGGAAGCTGCACTGCGTAATAGTAGAGCAAAATCATTGCGCCGGTAACAAACGGAATTAATGCAATATGCTTTCCTGTAAATTCTCTCCATACAGGCATTTCATCAAAGCCAAGAAATTCGCTGATCATCCAATAAGCATTGGCAGTAATCCAGAATACAATAGCAAGGTTATGCGACAATTCAGATGTTATCTGCCGGTTCTTCCAGGATATCCAGATAGCAATTAATAGAGTAGGAGCTATCATGGTAATGCCCAATGGCTTCCATATCATACACCAGCTTATATCTTTTAACAACCAGAAAACAACATGCATATTTTCCATACGGCGAAGCCTGTTTGGAACAGAGTAGAGTGATTCGTTGGATTGGTTCATGGTAATGAGGTGGGTTAATTAGTCTATCCGTTAATTGGTAGCTGTGTATAAAAATAGCATTTAGATTAATTCAGGAAACTTTTCTGGAAAGTATTTTCTGGAATCGCTTAATATCTGCTTCGGGATTTAATATTTTATTGTAGCAGAGATGGTCTGCTAATTGTTTTGCAAAGAAAGGCGCTAAGGAACAACCTTTAGTTCCCATGCCATTCAGTATGCCAATGTTTGTATGCAGTGGATGAAACCCAACAAAGGGTCTTCTTTCCAATGTGGCAGGACGAACACCGGAGAGATGAGCAACGATGCTAAAAGGAATTTTCAACCAATCTTTTAATAGCGATTCTGTTTTCTCTCTGAACTCAGTGGTGGGTTCAGCATTTTCAAATTTCCACGCATAGGTAGAACCTACCCACCATAAGCCCGGTGTGGCAAGCGGTACCAGCATCATTCCTTTTTTATAAATGGTAGTTTGGGGTAAGTCAGGAATTTCTACAATCAGCACTTCACCTTTGTTGGGGGCGAAGGGCAATAGATTGAAATAGGGGTTATTTGTAGAACTATTGCCATCGCAAAAGATAATTGCAGAAGCAGAGATGTTTTTATAAATAATATTATCCGGAAACACTTCCAGGTCATTGATTTCAAATTCTTCTTCCAGCAATAGTTTTTTTATTATTAATTGTTGTCGCCACGCAGGCAGCAGTGTTTCAATATGGGCTATATAAACTGGTTTTATTTCACCGCAACCAAAGTCGTACTTGAAAAAAGAGTTAAAATGATTTTGTTCCGGGTAGCTGTGTACATATTGATTCTTTTCTTCGATACGTTGTAAAAAACTAACCCTCATTTGCGGGCTTGGGAAAAATTCAATGATATTTTTCTGCGAAATGGCGGGAATATTTAATTCGATACCGATTTGATGATAGGCATGCCATGCATAGGGAAGTATTTCTTCTGCCATCCAAACCTCCACATGCCTGCGGCCAGTGACGGGATTGATAATGCCTGCGGCAATTTTTGAAGAAGAATTGGTTGAATTATTATCAATGACAAGAAAACTCTTTCCTTCTTTTTGAAGATAATAGCTAAGCCAGGTGCCGCTGATGCCTTGCCCGATTATTAGATAGTCAACTTGCATCTTGCAAAAATAGGGATGCCACAGAGACACTGAGACACAGAATTGAAATGACTTCAGTGTTTCTGTGTCTCTGTGGCAAAATCTTATTCTACGGTGATACGAACTCCTTCACTATGCGAAGTAAACTCCGGTGCATACATACACTGTATTGTAGTAACGCCATTACTAAAATTACCAGTATGCGTTACAAACAAGGGGTACTCGAACACATACGTTCCTTTTCTCAGGTAACTAAAAAAGAAATTAGTGCTGGCATCTTTGATGCTTTCATAATAACCAAGACCACCCTGGTATTTGTAACTGCTGAGTACATTGACTGGTTCAAGAGCTGATGCCCGCATGTCTTTCATGTGTACATACTCCATGTCACGGTCTACTCTTAATTCCACTCTTACTTTTATCTTATCACCTACTTTCAAAACATCACCATCATTTACCGGTGTAATCACCGGCCCACGGTCTGTGTTTTTTTCAACAAAAAGTTTTTTCACCAATTTCAGTGGGGTAGAAGCTGTTGTTATTTTATCAAGGTCTTCAGAATACTGCCAATACACTCCACCCCAGCTTGCACTTACATTGCTATTAGAAGAAGAAACTGTTACGGCAATATTTCCCATATCTGGTTTTACTTTCTGGCCTTCTATTGTTTTCTTAAAATAACCCGTACCTGCTTCTTGTCCTGCATCGGTTGACTTGATTGTTGTACTACTGCCTAATTTTATTTCAACAACTGGTTCACTGCTCAACCATTCGGTTCCTTGTAATAGTAAGGCATAGCAGGCTTCTGCCGTAGCCTTTGTTGTTTTCCAGTTATTGGTCTGTTTATTTTTTAATAACCATGTTCTAAGGTCATCAACCGTTTTTGTATCCTTGCCCACTTCCTGGAAGGCTTCAATCAGTAATGCCTGTGTTTCTATTGGCGCCTGGTACCAGAACCATCCATTTACCTGATCTTTCCAGTACATTCCCAACTCTTCATTTGTAATTGATGTTTCTTTCAGCGATTTCAGGATGGCTGCAGGAGTTTTTGCATCGTCTGTCCTGTTCAATGCTAAAGCAATCATGCCCTGCATATACTTGCTTTGACCTACCCAATATTGCTGCGCCTGTTTGTAATAATAATTGTAAGCCGTTTGCGAAGCCGCATCAATTTAATACTCAGGGAAGAAACTTCTCATATACAAATACTGAATCTGGGTGTAACCAATGTTCTGGCCTTTCAGGTTTACTTTGTATTTGATTAAATAATCATAATCTTCTTTCAATTTCTTGTCGAGATAAGGGATGGCCGTTGATAATATAGCTTTTAACTTATCATCCTGACCTTTGGCGTAAGCTTTCAGTTTTTTCAAGTGACCGATGCCAGTTGTAATGTATTGCGTCATATAACGATCATCAGGGCCCCCGGTAAACCATACAAAACCACCATTACTGCTTTGCATTTGTTTTAGTTTGTCGTAAGCACTGTTTAGTTGCTCACTCATTTTTATCATATCAAACAACAAAGCAATATTTCTTTTTTGTTCTGCCTCATTCTTTGCTTGTAATACCCATGGGGTTTCTTCCAGCAATACTGCTTTTAATTCCTGGTTCTTTTGCAGGTTACTCATTAAAGCAGCCGTGTCTTTTATTTTCCATTTTTCAAACACTTGTTTGATGCGAGGTGATGAATTGGAAACGAAAGTGGCCAATGAATTTGCATAATACCTGTTCCAGGTTTGCTCTGCACATTCATACGGATACTCCATCAGGTATGGCAGAGCCTGCACGGCATACCATGCAGGGTTGGAAGTGTATTCTACTGTGAGTGAATAGTTCTGCAAAGTTTCACTCTTATCACTATTCAGTAATTTTTCAAACGTAAAGTTCTTTGTACCGGTTCCTCTCATTGGTAACGGCATTGTTTCTGTTACCAGCATTCTGTTAGTGAGAACGGGCAACATGTTTTCTTCGCCATCACTATAGTTACCTGCTTTAGCAATTATTCTCCATTGCAATACTTTATTAAACTGGTAAGGAATTTCAATTGGGAATTTCACTGCTTCACTTTGCCCGGCTGCCACCGTGAAATACTGATTAGCCACCATGTTGCGGAACATGCCATCAA
>JAJAZO010000087.1 GCA_026785745.1 Chitinophagaceae bacterium
ATTCGTTTGGCAAATTTTCTGAAACACAGAGCAGAGCCATTTTGTGCTATGAAGGAAGACCACTTAAGGCAGAAGATTCGGAAGCATCTTTGCGGGAGCATTATCCTGACTTTGTTTCCTTCATCAGTGCATTTGATGAAGCCATCTGTAATGTATGGCGGCCTGACATAGCCACTGAAAAAACATTTGAACCGGTTGTAAGCAAAGTTCCGGTATTAATTCTGTCGGGAGAATATGACCCTGTTTGCCCGCCGATGTTTGGAGATATTACTGCTGCTACGCTATCAAAGTCTGTACATTTGGAGGTGCCATCTGCGTCGCATGCTACTATTCATGCAGATGATTGTATCCGGAATATTGCAATTTCATTTTTATTGAATCCATCAATAAAACCAGATAAGAAATGTGTGAACGAGCGGATGAAAATAAATTTTGTTACCGCTGATTTAAAAAAGGCCTTGGATAGTCTAAAAAAATAGAAACAGTGAATATGAAAACGCTTAGGCTAAAATGTCTAAGCAAAGGTTCGTGTCTTCACGAACCTTATTCGGCAGTTTATTTTTGCCATATTTAGGCTGTTGTTGGTGTTTAACATACAGAAAACTTCAATTACGAAATTCCACACCAACAACTCAAATAAAAGGAATTCGCATAACTTCATATTGTTGGTGTTGTAAACTAAACCAGAAATAATTCGAAAAAAGAACACTGACAATGGCGTAAATTGTATAAACCGACAAATTACTTTATGAAAAGAAACATCCTAATAGTACTTTTTGCATTTACATATTTTCAAACATTTAGCCAGTCCATACAACCTAAAAACACTTATCTCAAATTTTCAGGCGAACAACTGTCCTTTGGCACCGGTGACTTTTCAGGCTATTCATTTTCTTTCGAGGCGTCTAAGAATATTATAAAAAAGTCCAATTGGGGCCTTGACAAACTATTAATTGGCGGAGAGCTAATCTTTCTTCCCGGCCGAGTCTTCAACAATAAACATTCCCAGGCGATGTGTCAGATGGCTTTGTGAGTTGGGGCTGTGGCACCCGATAGCTATCGGGTCGCCGTTTATGAAGACCGAAACGAAAGTTATACATTCGAAAATGCCTGTTAAGCGACAGATACCTGAACCTGATGGTGCTTATTTTATCACTTTTACCTGTTATCAATGGAAGCCGTTAATAGAACTAACCAATGGCTATGATTTTTTTCAGGACGAGTCAATGAACTTTTATTTATAAATTTAGCATCGGTTACTGGCTTACGATTTTCAAAGGCCGCAACATCGCCAACCCATACCGTTAGCAGCAAGCTATCAGCAGCTTTGTAAATTTCAAGTTTTAGATAAAATTATTTTAAACAATAACCATGAATAATAAAAACAAAGCTTCAAGCATAGTATTTTCAATTTACATTCTACTTTCATTTTATGTATTCGGAGGTGGCATAGTAAATTCACTCGTAGCTTACAGAACATGGCGCTGGGTTGGCGCAGACGAATTTCCAAAGTTTCATCATGTTGACAGTGAACTTATTATTCCGCTGTTTGTAATATTCTTTTTTTTATCCTTTATTCCTCAGATACTTTTATTTTGGTTTCGGCCTTCGGTTGTACCAAAGTGGATGGTTTGGTTAGCATTGCTATATAATCTGGTTACGTTGATTTCAACTATAACTGTTCAAATTCCTATTCAGACAAAATTGGATCAAGCATTTTCTCTTGACCTAATTGAAAAGCTTATATCAACTGATATGATATGGAGAAGAATTCCGATGTTTTTATTGGCGATAACGAATTTCTCAATGCTATATATGGCTATAAGACGTTCAAACAAGTAAATACAAACTTTTACTCCGTTGATGGGTGTTGTGCTTGCAGAAAACTACAAGTACAAAACTCCACACCTACAACTTAAATAGAGGAGATTATCATAACTCATATTGATAAACACAATGAACTAACTCAGCAACAATCCTATAAGCAACAATGGCAAAGTGGTACCTTCTATAAAAGCCCGAAAAAATCAGGGTGATGTTCCCCATAATTAATTTGCAAACTCTCTAAAATGAACGGTTTAGCACAAAACAACACATTTTTAGCACTTTTTTGTACAATAATTTGTACATTTGGTCGTACAAACTCACAACTATGCAAGCTGTATCAGTATCGCAATTACGATCAAACATCAAGAAATATCTTGATGTCGTTTCTCAGTCTTCAGACGTTATTATTGTTCCAAGAACAACAGAGGATGATGCAGTAGTAATCATGTCAATTAAAGAATATAATTCCCTCAACGAAACAGGACACCTTTTATCTACAGCTGCTAACAGGCAAAGACTACAAGAGTCAATTCACCAACTTAAATCTGGCAAAACTCAAAAATTCGATTTATCAGAATAATTTGAAAAATGAATTTCGAGTTAACACAAAATGCATGGCAAGATTTTGAATATTGGATTGAAACTGATATTGACATAGTTACTAAAATCAAAGAATTACTAAAAGACATTAGAAAGACACCTTTTCAGGGAATCGGCAAACCGGAGCCATTGAAATATGACTTAAAAGGTTTCTGGTCAAGACGGATAACCGGTGAGCATAGACTTGTATATAAAGTGGATGGGAAAAAAGGAATAAACCAAAAATGCTTTATAATTCAGTGCCGCTATCATTACGACTAAATTTTGCCAACTGCCAACATAGCCCTTTTTACCTGAATAATAACGCCATCTTATAATGGAAGATGTGGAGAGTTAATGATAATGATTGCTGAGTATGGGCTTGCCATTGCAGCTTTCTTCAAAATTTAATTACAACTTGCTTTACCGAAGATCAATTTCTTCTACACCGGGATATTTTGTTTTATCGAAAGTGAACTGGGCATCTGTCATTGCTGCATTTGTCTTCATGGTGGTTACCGTGTAAGAATAACGGTTGCCGGCATTCTCCAATACCCTGGTGCTATAAATTGTTTTATTCTTTTTATCCACCTGCACATATACTTTATGAAAAGGCTTGCTTTTATCAATCGGTGTCATTTCTATTTCCTGTATCACTTTTCCCTTCACAGTTTTCTCACCATTTAATAAATAACGGAAATCTTTGTCATAGAAATTGGTAAATAATTTTTGAGGGGTTACCATTCCACTGGAAGCATCCAGTTTGCTGATGGTTACTTCGTTGGCGGCCTTATCGAAGTTCCAGACGGTGCTCCCGTTGCAAAATATTTCCTGGCCGCTGAATGTTACTTTGTATTTCGTTCCTTTCATAAGGATATTACCTGTTTTGGAGGAAAGGGCCTTACCGGAAGCATTTTCTACTTTGTAGGAAAAACCGGCCTGTACAGTAGTAAAGGTCTTGAACTTAGCACTTACCCCGTCCAAAATGGTTTTTGCGGCAGGGTCGCTGGCTTGTGCCATTGCAAAAAAATTGAGTGTAAGTAATGCTGTAAAAAAGTACAATTTCTTCATCATGGTGGTTTGTATGGTGGCTCTTTCGAACGGGTAAAGATAATACTTACTGTTTATTAGGTTCTGATAGCAAAAATGAAACAAAATAACACGATACAAGACAGGCAATGACCGTACCGGGTTGCAATTCAATGTTTTTCTTAACAACCCACTAACGCACTGGTCCGCTATAGTCTCGTTTCAAACGAGACGAAAGCGGATCAGCCCAGCATATCCAAATGCTGATTCAAATCCATTTCGGTTTTTATTAATACGTCCCTTGCTTTGCTGCCCTGGTTGGGGCCAACTACCCCGGCAGCTTCCAATTGGTCCATCAACCGGCCTGCCCGGTTATATCCCAACTTCATTCTTCGTTGTAATAATGAAGTGGAGCCAATCTGGTTTTGCACAATCAACCGGGCTGCGTCTTCAAACAAAGAATCCCTGTCACTCATATCAAAGTCTTTTCCTTCCAGTTCTTTTTCATCAATATATTCTGGTAGCAGAAAGGCTTGTGGATAGCCCCGCTGGTCGCCTATAAATTCTACAATTTGTTCCACCTCCGGTGTGTCAACAAAGGCGCATTGCAAACGGGTCAGTTCCCCATGATGCGAAATCAGCATATCACCTTTACCAATCAATTGCTCAGCACCGCCAATGTCAAGTATAGTTCTGGAATCAATTTTAGATGAAACTTTAAAGGCAATTCTTGAAGGAAAGTTCGCTTTAATAGTACCGGTGATGATGTTTACTGACGGACGTTGTGTAGCAATAATAAGGTGGATACCCACAGCCCTTGCCAACTGTGCCAGCCGGGCAATCGGCATTTCAATTTCCTTGCCAGCGGTCATAATAAGATCTGCAAACTCATCAATGACCAATACAATGAAAGGAAGGTATTGATGGCCTTTCTGAGGGTTCAGTTTTCGTTTTATAAATTTCTCATTGTACTCTTTTATATTTCTTGCACCGGCCTCTTTCAATAAATCATAGCGGTTATCCATTTCAATGCAAAGGGCATTGAGGGTATGCACCACTTTTTTTGTATCGGTGATGATGGCATCTTCTTCTCCGGGAAGTTTGGCGAGGAAATGCTTTTCAATATGCCTGTACACACTCAACTCCACTTTCTTTGGGTCAATCAACACTAATTTTAATTGTGATGGATGCTTTTTATACAGCAATGAAACAAGGATAGCATTTAACCCTACTGATTTACCCTGGCCCGTTGCCCCGGCCATTAACAAGTGCGGCATAGTGGTTAAATCAACAATGAAATTTTCATTATCAATTTTTTTCCCGATAGCAATTGGCAAGCTATGATTGTTATGCTGAAATTTTTCAGAAGCCAGCAATGTTTTCATACTCACTACCGTCTTCCTCACATTCGGCACTTCAATACCAATTGTTCCTTTGCCGGGAATAGGTGCAATGATACGGATGCCCAATGCCGCAAGGCTAAGGGCAATATCATCTTCCAGGTTTTTAATTTTTGAAATACGAACACCGGGTGCGGGAACGATTTCATATAAGGTAACCGTCGGCCCTACGGTTGCACTTATTTTTTGTATCTCGATAGAATAATTTCGCAGCGTTGCGATGATCTGGTTCTTATTATTCTCCAGTTCATTTGCATCCTGTATTATTTTTTCGCTGCCGTGGGTTTCCAGTAGTCCCAATGTCGGGTATTTATAATCCCGTAGATCGAGTGTAGGCTCATACGGAGGTAGATTTTCTACCACGGCTGCTGCATCTTCTTCATCAATAACTTTATCAGGTACCGCTTTTATTTCCAGTTCAATCGGCTCTTCCTTTTTTCTGGTTGCTGGCTTTTCTTTTACCGGCGGAATTATTTCTGCTATTGGTTCTTCGGACAAATCAAAACCGATAGTTATCGGGTCATGCTGATGAAGTATATCTCTTACAATTTCTTTTTCAAAAGTTGTTTGCTGCTCTTCTATTGGCTCCTCCTTTTCTATTACTTTAAAATCATGCAGTGGCTTTTCATCAGGAAAATTGATAATAAGGCCGGTATCTGGCTTAGTTGAGTTACCCGATTGTGTTGCTTCCTCTTTATTATAAATGTCATTGATAGTTTTACCACTGGTTACCGGTATTAGTTCTTCTTCTTCGTCATTTTCGCTTTCTTGTTCATCAGTTTGCTGTTTTTTATCAGGGAAATTAAAGGCCGGATTAAATTGCCAGATAAAATAACCCAAGGCCAGTAATAGCAACACTGCACCTGTACCAATAGAGCCAAGGGCACCAATTAGTTTCCTGTTAATCATATCACCCACTCCACCTCCAAAGGCAAAATTGCTTTTGATAAAAACGAAGGACAGTAAAACAGACAGCACCAATAAGCCCACCGTTACATACTTCAGGTTTTTCAAGATAGAAAAAACTTTTCTGCGGAACAGAAGATTTACCCCGACTACAAAAAAGAAAGTACAAATAAGGAATGATGCAATACCAAATGCTTTGAAAATAAAGAAATGGGATATAACAGCACCGAAACGTCCAAGCAGGTTTGCAACTGGTTTATCGTTATCTAATAATGCAGAAAATCCTTGTTGGGCAACTGCCTGGTCTTCCTTCCAGGTAAACAGGTAAGAAATAAAAGAGATAAAAAGGAAAATAGCTATCAGAAGAAATATTGTGCCAAAAATCTTCCATGTCCGTTCGTCACGGGCAAGAGCTTTCCAGTCAATTTTTTCCTCCTTTTCAGACTTAAAGGCTTTTATGTCAGATTTGGCAGGTTTTTTCTCAGGACTGTTTTTCGTTTTCTTTTTCCCCTTGGTAGCCATGGCTGCAAAGATAAATAGTTTACAGTCAAAATATTACCTGAAAGTGGTATGCCCTGGATACATGTTCATCTCAAAACCGGCAAAAGATTCTGTTACCATATTGGCTGAGCTTACTTTTTAAAAACCGTATATCAATTCAATACGTCCAAGGTTAATTAGCGTAGATTATGAGGGTTTTTTACTGCGGCACCCAGAAGGCATAGCCAGCCGGCAATAAAGAATACTCCGCCCAAAGGCGTTACAGGTCCAACAAATTTTACCCCACTACTCTCCTGTATTTTAAAGAAGGTAAGAAGGTAAAGGGAGCCGGAAAAAAGAATGATACCTGTTATAAAACAAATGCCCGCCCATTTCATCCATTTGGCAGGAAGTTTATCAAATAACATAGCAACAAAAAGTAGTGCAAGGGCATGATACATTTGATACTGAACACCAGTTTGAAAACCATGCAATACTTTCTCATCGCTGGTGATTCTTTCCAAACCATGTGCACCAAAAGCACCTAACACAACAGCGAGTCCGCCAAAGAAGGCAGCCGCAACCAGGTAGTTTTTATGCATGAAATATTTTTTCAATCAAATGTTCCAATTGTACCGGATCCTCCTCTACTGTTACATCAGCCTGTTCGTAATAAATTTTACGGCTGGCAAATTTTTTACTGATAAAATATTGTAATTGTTCATCGGATAATTCTTTTATCAGGGGTCTCTTTGCTTTTTCCTTTACCAACCGTTCAAATAATGTATCCAGTGGTGTATTGATCCAAACGGTAGTACCGGATTGGTTCATGTATTCAATATTATTGAAATAGCAGGGTGAACCTCCCCCGCAGGCCATTACAAAACTTTGATGGCTTTCTGTAATAATATGAAGCACCTCTTTTTCCATCATCCGGAATTGCTCCTCTCCTTTTGTTTCAAATATTTCCGGGATTGATTTACCTGCATGTTCTGTCACCTGTTCATCCAAATCAAAAAAACGAATACCGAGTTTTTCACTCAGTAAACGGCCCCAGTGTGATTTGCCGGAACCCATAAAGCCAATGAGAAAAGTTTTCACCCCTGGTTATAGTTTTAAAGTTTAAATTTTCTTTTTACCCCTGAAGGGGAGGATTGGAAAATTTACTTTATGTAAGATTTATTATTTAAAAGTTGCCCAATGAACAGAACGATGAATAGTGCGACGCAACGAAGTTCATCTGTGTTACTACTGTTCGTTACACAATCATTCAACAAATTTCTAAAAAGAACTTAAAAAAAAAGAAAGACTCTTAGACCTAAGTCTCCCCGCCGGTTGGCGGAGGACAGGGGGTTACTTAAACGCATTAAACCCCGTCACATCCATTCCTGTTATCAGCAAATGAATATCATGAGTGCCTTCATAAGTAATCACACTTTCCAGGTTCATCATGTGGCGCATTACAGGATACTCACCAGTGATACCCATGCCACCAAGCATTTGTCTTGCATCACGACAGATATTTGTTGCCACTTCACAGGCATTACGTTTGGCCATACTTACTTGTTGCGGTGTTACTTTACCTTCATTCATTAATACACCGAGCCGCCAGTTTAATAATTGTGCTTTGGTAATTTCAGTTACCATCTCCGCCAGTTTCTTTTGCTGCAATTGAAAACTGCCGATGGGTCTTCCGAACTGTTCTCTCTCTTGTGAATAACGAAGTGCTGTATCATAACAATCCATCGCTGCTCCGATTGCACCCCAGGCGATACCGTACCTGGCTTTTGTTAAACAACCTAACGGCCCTTTCAATCCTTTTACATTAGGGAAAATATTTTCTTTCGGCACTTTTACATTATCAAACACCAATTCACCGGTGGCAGATGCTCTTAAACTCCATTTGCCATGTGTAGTTGGTGTACTGAAACCCTCCATTCCTCTTTCTACAATCAATCCTTGTATTTCGCCAGTTTCATTCTTTGCCCATACAACAGCCACTTGTGAAAATGGCGCATTACTAATCCACATTTTTGCACCATTAAGTATTACATGGTCACCTGCATCCTTAAAATTTGTAAGCATACCGGAAGGGTCGCTGCCATGATTGGGTTCCGTTAAACCAAAACAACCGAGCCATTCACCGCTTGCCAGTTTGGGTAAATATTTTTTTCGCTGCTCCTCACTTCCATATTGATAAATAGGAAACATCACCAATGAACCCTGCACCGATGCAGTGGAACGGACACCGCTATCACCTCTTTCTAATTCCTGCATCATTAAACCGTAAGAAATATAGTCAAGACCGCCACCGCCGTATTCTGTTGGAACAGTTGGACCGAAACAACCCATATCTCCAAGTTGCTTTACAATATGTTGTGGAAATTCTGCTTTCTGCGCATAGTCTTCTATAATCGGAGAAATTTCTTTCTTTACATAACTGCGAACTGATTCCCGGATAAGTTTATGCTCTTCCGTTAATAATTCATCTACATTAAAATAATCGGGACTTGTAAAGTTGTCTGTGCGGGCCGCCATAAAGCAATCTTTTTTTGTTGGCGCAAAGGTAATGGATAAATAAAAAAGGGTGATATTTGGTTTATGCATACATCAAATAAACAAACCGGCAGGAATATTTTCTCCGTTGTAGCTGGCGTTCTTACTTCTTCTGCGCTTTTTATGCTGGCAGGGCTGATTCTATTACTATTTATTGCCAGTAAAGCAAAAGGACATGGTGAAGAAAGTGATTTCGGAAAATTTTCAGGTGGAATTGATATTGCTGCGATTATAACAATGTTTGTATGCTGCTCACTGGGTGGGTATGTTACGGGTAGAATTTCTACAAAAAATGATTTGATTCATGGAAGCATTACGGCAGCAGTTTTAATTCTCCTGTTAGCCTATATTTCTGAATTTAAATTCACCAATACTGATATTCTTAATTACTTGCTGATAATTCCGTTTACATTGACGGGGACTATTCTGGCTATACGGATGAAAAAGCGAAAAGCAGTATTAAAATAATAAGTTATTGTATAATGCTTTTACATTAAACCTGTTTTTAGTTTTGCCGTTTGTCATTTTGATGTCCTCATTGGAATCAAAAAGAGGCAGAAAAGTATTATTCCAGATATTGCTCCCTGCTTGTCGAGCAATCACCCGCGTCTCGTTCGCACTGATCGAACCGCTCAACAGAGCGTGCTGCTGGCCACCATTCACACTACAAACAATCCAGTTCGACATGTCTACCGCGCTGGTCGAGACATTCTTGATCGTTACCGTCTCAGCGCTCTTGTCGATTGCCATGATCTTCACCGGGTAATTCGGTGCAGCTCCGGCC
>JAJAZO010000088.1 GCA_026785745.1 Chitinophagaceae bacterium
AAAGCTTTGCTGCCTTCTAACTGGGCACCGTTTTTATCCGGGCCAATTACATCTACATTTTTTAAAGCGGGGTTGCTGATAATAAAATCGGTGATACCTTTTACCAAGGGTTCTTCCGGGCCAACAATAACAAGGTCAATCTTTTTATCTATACAAGCTTGTTCGATAGCCTCAAAATCGGTAACACTAAAAGACAGGTTAGTACCACATTGCGCCGTGCCGGGATTACCCGGAGCAATAAAGAGTCTTTCGCATAGGTGGCTTTGAGAAAGTTTCCATGCAAATGCATGTTCTCTGCCGCCGGAGCCTAATAAAAGGATGTGCATAGTTGGGTTACTGAATTCTAACGTATTATGAATATTGGGTGAATGCGTTAAAGATAGCCCGAAAAAAATTTTGGGTGACTAAATTTCTGTATTTTGGTTGCTCTAACGAAGGACTCTGATTTATCAACTAAAAAAAGATTTATGAATCAACCTGCAAAAATCGGCAAACACCCCAAGGGGCTAATGGTTTTATTCTTTACTGAAATGTGGGAACGATTTGGCTACTACCTGATGGTAGGTATTTTGTTTCTGTACTTAACAGACACTACAACCGGGGGAAAAGAAATGTCGAGAGGTATGGGGGTAGATGTGGTAGGCACCTTTATTGCGTTGGTTTATTTGACCCCATTCATAGGGGGACTTATTGCTGACAGATACCTTGGTTATCTAAAATCAATTTTTATTGGCGGTTCTTTGATGGCTGCTGGCTATTTAGGGTTGTCGCTTCCTGGAGATACTGCTATGTATGTTTCTTTGGGTCTTATCATCGTCGGAAACGGTTTCTTCAAACCCAATATTTCAACGCTGCTGGGTAATATGTATAATAAGGAAGAATTAAAACCATTAAAAGATAATGCTTACAACATTTTCTATATGGGCATTAATATCGGTGCATTGGTGTGCAACTTTGTGGCTGCCTATCTCCGCAATAATTATGGATGGGGTTATGCATTCGCAGCAGCAGGTGTAGGGCTTATCATTGGATTGATATGGCTTGCTATTAAGATAAAACATGTAAAAGAAGCTGATATCAAAAGACCCATGCAGGAAGGCGACATGCCTATTTCAAAAATATTTGGTTCGGTGTTCCTGCCAATGATTGTGTTTGGAATTGTAGGCTGGATAATTCCCGGAAATCTTTTTAACTCTGACTCAAACGATGCTTTCATTTTTGCCTGCATTCCTGTAATATTTTTTTATGTAAATCTGTGGCGAAAAGGAAATGCAGAAGATTAAAAAGGAGTTGGGGCGTTATTATTCATATTCACTGTCTCAATAATTTTCTGGACCATCTATAATCAAAACTCAACCGGTCTTACTATTTGGGCAGAAACCCACACAGACAGACAAATATCATCTGTACTGGAAAAGCCAGCCAGTAGTGTGGACATGGTGCAACGTATAACCTCAGACCCCCGTGAAGTGGGGCAAGTAGACCATTACTTAAGAGCTGTTACTGATAAAAGTAAGGTCGTAAAAAATGATACCGTATTTACAATTTCAACATCAAAAGATAATAAGCCAGACACCGCAATAAAGGTTTATGGCATTACTGCAAATGGAAACAAGATAGACCTAAAAACAAAAATAGTACAAGTAGTGGGAGTTGACCCTTATCTGAACAATCTACCGAAAGATAAATGGCCGGCTCAAGGACAGGAGTTGAAACTCATGAATGCCGAACTTTATCAATCTATCAATCCATTCTTTATTGTTATCCTAACTCCAATTGTAATTGGTTTTTTTGTATTTCTTGCAAGAAGAAAAAGAGAAGTGTCCACTATGAGCAAATTCGGATATGCATTAATAGTATCAGGGCTTAGTGCACTGGTAATGGTATTCGCAGTAATGTCTGTTCCGAATATTTATCTCTTTAAAACAGGTGGCATCTGGTTGGTAATGACATATTTTGTTTTCACCATCAGTGAAATTTGTTTAAGCCCGATAGGTTTGTCGTTAGTCTCTAAATTATCTCCGCCCCGGTTAACAGCATTAATGATGGGCGGCTGGTTCCTATCAACTTCCCTGGGTGGTAAAGTTGCTGGTGTGATGGCCAGCTTCTGGGATAAAATCCCCGACAAGAGAATTTTCTTTGGTATTATAACTATTGCAGCCATACTAGGGGGCTTATTAATATTCAGCCGTATTAAATCACTGAATAAGGTTGTGAAAGACAAAACTGGTTCAGTATAAAATAATTGACCGTTTCTAAAAAGGTGGCTTTCCAGCCACCTTTTTTATTTGCCCTAATGCCAATTTTCCTATCTTGAAATCTTAAACACTCTGATTATGTGGAAGAAACATCCTAAGGCTTTGCCCTTTCTTTTCTTTTCTGAAATGTGGGAACGATTTGGCTACTACCTGATGATTGGAATTTTTACACTGTACCTGAAAGATTCTGTTGATGGCTTTAATATGGATGAAAAAGATTCTGCCAGTTTGTACGGCACTTTCATCGCCCTGGTATTCTTCACTCCTTTCTTGGGTGGTTTAATTGCTGACCGGTACCTTGGTTATCGCCGTTCCATTATTCTCGGTGGGTTACTGATGGGTGTTGGTTATTGTATGATGGGTATCCACAACGAAACAATGTTATACGTTGCCATGTCATTGGTAATTATTGGCAATGGTTTTTTTAAACCCAACATATCTACGCTGCTGGGCAATGTTTATTCCACGCCTCAGCACCTGCACCAAAAAGACGAAGGGTATAATATCTTTTACATGGGTATAAATATCGGCGCCTTTGTCTGTAATTTTTTTGGCGCCGCTTTATACACCACAATAGGTTGGGGGGCTGCCTTTGCAGCTGCCGGTGTTGGAATGTTTATTGGCGTTATTACTTTTATTACCGGAACAAAACATTATAAACAGTATGATGTAAGAAAACCATTGCAACCGGGTGATATGCCACTATGGAAAATTTTGGCATTAGTTATTTTACCATCTATCGCTTTTGGTGTTATTGGCTGGTTTATAAAAGGAACTCAAGGATTTATTTTTGATTCCAACTCTACCGATGCTTTCATTTTTGCATGTATTCCTGTACTGATATTTTATGCTGTATTATTGATAAGAAGCAGCAAAGACGAACGGCCTGCTATGGGTGCCATGCTTTCTATTTTTGCTGTGGTGATTCTGTTCTGGGCCATCTTCAAACAAAATGGCTCTGCATTGAATACCTGGGCCAGCCGTTATACAGATAGAGCTGTGACCGGAGCAACTGGTAACCTTTTAGCCACGTTCAAACAAACTGACAAACCAGCTAATACAACTTATAAATTAGACAGTGTTGTAAAATTAGATAATCAGTTCCGTAAGATTAAAGTAGATGGAAAAGAAATCAAAGAACTGAGCTATCCATCATATTTTATTAATATACCAATAGATAAACTTCCAAAAGAAGGCGAAGTAGTAAAAGCTTGGCTTCCCAGCCTTAGCCAATCCATCAACCCGTTTTGGGTGATTGTATTAACACCGTTGATTGTTGCTTTCTTTACCTGGCTTCGCCGAAAAGGCAAAGAACCAAGCACCCCAACAAAAATTGCTTTTGGCTTATTAATATCTGCCTTATCCGTTTTGGTAATGATAGCTGCTGTAAAAGTCGGGAATAATGGTGCAGAAAAAGTAAGTGTATGGTGGCTGATTGGCAGCTATGGTGTTGTAACGATTGGTGAATTGTTCCTCAGCCCGATGGGATTATCGCTTGTTTCCAAACTAAGCCCCGTAAGAATTACATCCTTAATGATGGGTGGCTGGTTCTTGTCAACTTCTATCGGTAATAAACTTAGCGGCATTCTTGCCAGTAAATGGGATGAGTACGACAATAAAGCCAGCTACTTCTGGCTGAACTTTATTTTACTGGCGGCAGCGGCCGTATTCCTGTTTATACTATTACGCTGGCTTAATAAAGTGATGAAAGAGAAAGGGGTGAATTAAAAAAAGCTACGGGTAGTGAGTTACTAGATTGTAGTCATTGATACTGGAAGTAGTAATTCTAAATAAAGATTATTACGCTTTAAAGAATTATCATCTATTAACTATTCGCTATTATCTATTTCCTATCTTCCCATTAACAAAAAACTACTGCTATGGCCGAACAACAAAACAATTTCAAACCCTTTGTACCTGCTGAAACAAAAATGGCAGAGTTAACGGTTAAATCTATTATAACCGGTGCCATATTTGGAATCATCTTTGGAGCTTCTACTGTTTATCTTGCATTGAAAGCAGGGTTAACAGTTTCTGCCTCCATTCCTATAGCTGTTATCGCCATCACATTGGGCAGAAGGTTTTTGAAAACTACCATCCTTGAAAATAATATTATACAGACAACCGGCTCAGCGGGAGAAAGTATTGCAGCGGGAGTTGTGTTTACATTACCAGGATTTTTATTTTTATCTAACCCGGATAGTGCCAATTTCTTTAATTATTTCACCATATTAATATTAGCCATCTTCGGTGGTATACTTGGAACCTTGATGATGATTCCGCTACGTCGCTCACTAATAGTACAGGAACATGCCACTTTACCATATCCCGAAGGAACAGCTTGTGCCTCGGTACTAAAGGCCGGTGAAAAAGGCGGCGATTTTGCAAAGACAGCTTTTATGGGTCTTGGATTTGCATTTGCTTATGCAATGCTGCAAAAAATATTTCATGTAATTAAAGAAGTGCCTGATTTTGCCACCCGGCAAACAAATAAAATTTTTCCGTCTGCCAAAGTGAGTGGTGAGATAACCCCTGAATACATGGGAGTTGGTTATATTATCGGGCCAAAAATTGCCGGTGTACTGGTAGCCGGTGGTGTGTTGAGTTGGTTTGTGCTGATACCGCTTCTTTCTTCTGTTGTAAGTGCAGATGTTATTGCTGCACAATTGCATAAACTTGGTTACATAACTGATCTTGCAAAACCGGGGCCGGGTAATGCCGGTAGCTGGGATCCGGTAACTCATAATTTCGGCGACTGGTCATCGGCTGTCTACCGGGCTTATATAAGACAAATAGGTGCCGGTGCTGTAGCCGCCGGTGGTTTTATCACACTGATAAAAACTATTCCCACTATCATTTCTTCTTTCAGAGGAAGTATTGGCTCACTGAAAAAAAGTGATGGTGGAGTAAAGACCGATGTGCCAAGAACAGAAAAAGACCTTTCCATGAAAGTGGTTGGCATTGGCAGCCTTGTGCTGCTGGCTGTAATTGCGTTGATGCCGGGCACACTTATTCCCGGAGCTAATATCGGAAGCAAGTTGTTATTAGGTTTATTAGTTATCATCTTCGGTGCATTCTTTGTTACGGTATCATCAAGAATAGTTGGCATTATCGGTTCGTCCAATAATCCGATCAGCGGAATGACGATTGCAACATTATTGGGAACCTGTCTGATTTTTATAGCCGTGAAATGGACAGGCCATGTTTATGAACCTATGGCTCTTGTTGTTGGCGGTATGATTTGTATTGCCGCTGCAAATGCCGGAGCAACATCACAAGATTTAAAAACCGGTTATCTCGTTGGTGCCACTCCAAAATATCAGCAGATAGCTTTGTTTGTTGGTGTTATTGTTTCATCACTGGCTATTGGTGCCACCATTAAAATTTTGGATACCCCAACAGCAGCAATGGCTGCCCAGGGAATTGAACATGCCATTGGTACTGATACTTATCCGGCACCACAGGGAACATTAATGGCCACATTGATAAAAGGTATTCTTTCTTTCAATCTCGACTGGCAGTTTGTATTAGTAGGAGTTTTCATTGCTATTGTAATGGAGCTTTGCGGTATAAAAGCATTGAGTTTTGCAATCGGTATTTATCTGCCGCTGTCAACTACACTTCCCATTTTTATTGGCGGTGCTATCAGGGGTGTGGTTGAGTGGAGGCAGAAAAAGAAAAACATCAAGGTATCTGCTGAAGAAGAAGATTTGGGTAAGGGCAATTTATTTGCCACCGGCTTAGTAGCTGGTGGTGCATTGGCCGGAGTGCTGGTCGCCATTCTGTCTTCTATTCCAAGTGTTAATAGCAGCCTTGGCAAAGTAAATGCTGAACATGGGTTGACACAGGGATTAGGCGGCGAAGGATATAAATGGCTTGGTGTTGCATTCTTCGTATTGATGGGATATATACTTTATAAAATTGCAACAAAGAAGACGAAGGAAATATAAATACATTATTCTTACACAAAGGCCACGAAGTAGATAATCTCTTCTTGGCCTTTGTTATGATGTAGAAAATATTTAAATAAAATTCAAATAATCATATTGCTTCGCCAATATTTCCTTATCATTTGCTTTCAGCCATTTGTTTAAAACAGTAGCATACACATTCTTGAAATCTACTTTATACTTTAAATCCCCTTCATCCAGGTCTGCCAAATCAGGCAGAGGATTAATTAATCCCTTTTGTTTTAACCCCCCGCTGATTAAGAACATATTGTTGGCTGTACCATGATCGGTACCGTTGCTGGCATTTTGCGCCACCCTTCTTCCAAACTCTGAGAAAGTAAACAGCATCACATCATCAAACCGGTTATTGGTTTTCAGGTCCTTTACAAATGCTTTAACCGCATCATTCATTTCTGTAAATAACCGCTGCTGTTGTGCTTCCTGGTTAATATGTGTATCAAAACTGCCCAGCGAAATGTAATATACTTTGGTATTGATTTCAGAAAAAATCAGTGAAGCAATTGTCTTCATACTGTTACCCAAATCTGTTTTTGGATATTCGGCTTTTGTAGGGTGCATTTTACTTTGCTGAAAAATATAATCAGCACTTGACAATGTTTCAGCCATCGTCTTATATAAATAATCGGCTGGTTGCTCACCTTTTTCATCCCGGCCTCCTCCAAGGCTACTGCCGGCAAGTGTATGACTTTTATTCACTTCCTTAAAGAATTTTTCGTTGGCCGTTCCGTATAACCTTCTTGGGTCTTTTACAGCAATGCCTTTTATATTATCTCCTTTTAATGCCAAGCTGAGTATATCATCAATTTCAATGGCCTGTGTTGGTTTATCACATCCTTTGCATTGCGCATCTAAATAACGACCTACCCAACCATTGTTCCAATATTCGCTGCTCTGGCTGGCGGTATGCCAGATGTCCATACTGCGAAAATGGGAACGATCAGGATTAGGATAGCCAACACTATTGATTATACTAAGGCTGCCATCATCATACAGTTCTTTAAAACCAGCCAATGCCGGATTCAAACCAACTTCATCCGTCAGCAACAAGGCTTTGTCTTTTGCAATACCTAATCTTGGTCTTGCTTTATAATACAAATCATTTCTAACTGGTATTACGGTGTTCAACCCATCGTTGCCACCACTCAGTTGCAGTATCACTACCACTTTGTTTCCCATCGGCACCATCGTTTGCCCTTCAAATGCTTTCAGGAACTTGGGCAATAATATGGAAGCCGTTGCCAGCGAACCGATTTGAATGAATTCTTTGCGTTTGATATACATGAGGAAAGCTTTGAGCTATTAGCCGCAAGCTATTAGCTAATGGCTAACAGCTAAT
>JAJAZO010000089.1 GCA_026785745.1 Chitinophagaceae bacterium
ATACAGTGCATTTGCAATTGTTGCTGGCACCAGGTCAGTAATTTTTTTGTTGACGGACTCTTTCTCATCCAACCGGAAATAATTGTAAAAAGATTGGCTGGCGAAAACAAGGTTTAAATCCTCATCCACCATCCAGGCCACGTTTGGTGTTTGTTTCAAAAACTGATTGAACATAGCCTCTCTCTCCTGCAGCTGGTCTGACAGTTTTATCTCATGTGTAACGTCGGTAATGTTTGATACCACAGCAAAAGGTATAATTGCTTTTTCTTCAAATAACGGTTGTGAGTTGAAATTCAGCCACCGGCATTCTCCGTTTCGTAGCCTGATCTTCAACACCTCAGTTTGCGGTTTACCCGTTTGTAAAGCCTTCATAAAAGGTGTTCTTTCAAAAGTTACCCTTTCACCACATTCTGTTTTTATTTCCCAGGCGGTATTCCATAGGTTGCTAATATCTGTAAGCTGGTATAACCTTTCCAGGGTTGTATTAAATATTTCTGCTAATTTTTGATTAGTAGCGATTAGTTCTCCTCTCTTGTCTTGAAACAATACTCCGGCATTGAGACCTTCTACTATCATCTGGTAGTTTTTCTCCCCCAGTTGGTTGAATTGTTTTATCCTTTCATCATCAAGAATCTTATGGCCTACACACAAATAATTTTTTGTATTGTCACTATCGCCATGCAGGCAATTAATTTCCCACTTCATGGGATGATAGTAGCCGTTTTTAACATACAGCTCCATTGGGTAAGGGCTGTTTCTTTCTGCCGATGTACGGATGGCTGTTTTAAAGTCAGTAAGGTTTACAGGATGAAGAAGGTCAAAAAAATTGGTTGGCACCTGTCTTGGATTTTTCAGATGCAACGTTCTTTTCATGTTTGCGTTTGCACATACAATCTTTCCTTCCTCATTAATTAATGATAGAAAAATACCTTCCTGGTGTTTATAAGCACCTATTAACTGCTTTATTGCTGACCATTTACTTTTCATACTTCACAATTCTTGAGTTCTATTACAGTTTTTAATTTTCCTGCTTTTAATTTGCTAACTGTTTAATTATTCCCGGAACCAACCCAAAATCATGGCTTTTATCAAGAAAATGTTTTGCCCCCAGCTCTTTACACTGCTGTCGATAGTAGTCATCCGCATGATTTGTAATCATTATTACTTCACATTGGCTATTATTGTGCCGGATAAGTTTCAACAGGTCAATTCCGTTTTTGCCTGGTAAATTAATATCAAGTAATACCACATCCGGATTCTCTGATACCAGCAACCGACGGGCTTCATCATAGTTAGCAGCCACACTGATGTGGCCAATACTATCTGTATCTTCCATCAGGTTAATCATCCTGTCAACAAAATTCATATTATCGTCTACGATTAGTATCACAATTTTTTTTTTCATGGGTTAAATAAGAGAGCAAATAAACTACTTTGGTATAGTTGAAAAAATAGACATCATTATTAATAGTATGTAGCCCTCAAACTACAATTGCGCAATGGTTTGCGTAATTCAAATCAAGCCATTTTCTATGGCATACTGTATTAACTCCGCATTATTCTTTTTATTCATTTTATTAAGGATCCTTGACCGGTAGGTACTTACTGTAGTACAGCCGATTAGCAACTCTTCTGCAATAGCTGCGTTTGATTTTCCCTCTGCTATCAGCCTGAATACTTTATACTCCCTTTCACTTAATAATTCATGCAAAGGCGTTTCATCTGCCTGGTGAAGTGATAAACTGAGCAACTCAGCAACCGTTTCACTGATATGTCTTTTACCCGATAAAATCCGCTGTATTGCATTTATAAGTTCTTCAGGTGCCGCATCTTTATTCAGATATCCGGCCGCCCCGGCTTTAATAACCCGCAAAGCATACTGGTCTTCGGGATAGATGCTAAGAATAAGTACAGGCACAGTTATATTTTGTTGACGTATCTGCCGAACAGCATCAAGACCGCCGCCACCGGGCATAGCAAGGTCCGATAAAATAATATCCCACTTACCGGCAATAGCTTTTTCAACAAGTGTTTTAGTATCGCTTGCTTCTTCAATATGAGTAAATGGAAACTCCTCCAGCAGTATTTGTTTAAGCCCCCGACGAACAATTTCATGGTCGTCAGCAATTAAAACTTTTAGCATAGTACTTTTACCGGAACAGATCTGAATCCGAAGAATGGTTTTTAAAAGGTATTGTTTCTACAATCAGTCAGCAACGGTTATGTAAGCTACAGATCCAGAAAAATAAAACATGTAGTTCTACAAGCCTGAAGTGTGTAGAATAATTACTACAAACAGCACTGGAAATGTTTATTTCATATCAATCCATTCTCCAGTGCATACCGGGTAAGGTCAGCATTGGATCGCATATTCATTTTATCCATAATCCGGGAACGATAGGTACTTACAGTAGTGGCACTCAGCGAAAGCTTTTCACCTATTTCTGTAACAGATGTTCCCGCTGCCAGCAGTTTAAAGACATCAAACTCCCGGTCTGAAAGATTTTCATGCAGTTTGGTGGACGCACCTGAATCAAAGGCATCTGCCAATTTTTCTGCAATAGCCGGCGTAATAAACTTTCTTCCGAGGAGCACAGTGTCAATTGCTTTTATAATATCCTCATGTATTGTTTCTTTACTCAGGTAACCAGAGGCACCGGCCTTTAATACCCGCAGAGCATACTGGTCTTCGGGATACATACTCATAATGAGTACCGGTAATTTGGGAGACGATTGCTTTATCTGGTGCAGTGCATCCAGACCGCTGCGGCCCGGCATACTCATATCACAGATTACTACATCCCAGGCAGCATTGTGTATCTCATTAATAAGCGTTTCTGCGTCGGTTGCTTCACCTATTATAGCAGTAGTATAGTGCTCAAGCAAAATCTGCTTAAGCCCTTTTCTAACAATGGCATGATCATCTGCTATTAAAATCCGGATCATATCATTTGTTCATTTAATTATTCGTGAATGGAACTTTTACGGTTACCGTAGTCCCCTTTCCCAAAATACTTACTATCTCATACGTTCCGCCAATCATAGATGTCCGTTCTTTCATCCCCAGGATACCTAATGTTCTTATATCTGCTGCTTTCTCTTTATTATATCCACGGCCATTATCTACAATTGATAAAATACAACTATCGGCTTCCCTTACAAAAAGTATTTCCACATTTTTTGCGCCGGAATGTCTGGCTACATTGGTTAATGACTCCTGCAATATCCTGAATAATGCTGTTTTAACTGATTCCGAAAGTGTTATTTCTTCCCCTGAACTTATAAAATTTGTACGAATACCTGACCTTTTTTCAAACTCTGCAAGCTGCCACTCCATAGCAGCTATCAGACCGAGATCATCCAATAAACTTGGTCTCAGTTCTGACGAAATACGCCGTACTGATTTTACCGTTTCATCCAGCATAGCCAGCAGGCTTTTCATTTTTTCTTTGATGGCATCGTCTGAGCTGCCAATTTTTTTATTGAGCCAGGATACATCCATTTTAAGCACTGTTAGCTGCTGCCCGAGTTCGTCATGTATTTCCCGTGCAATATGTGTTCTTTCTTCTTCTCTTATATTTTGCAGGTGGCCGGTAAGTTCCCTGATAGCTCTATAAGATTCATCCAACCGCTGCTCTGCCTTTTTCCTGTCAGAAATATCAATGCCGGTTCCAAGCAGACTGGGCTTGCCCTCTATTATAATACGAAGAGCTTTAAAATAATACGGATGTTTACTTCCGTCTTTAGAAACGAAATCTGTCTCGGCATCTCCTACTCCATTAAGAAACACATCATTTATTCTTTCTATCATGTACTTCCTGCTTTCTTCCCCAATGAAATCAACAGGATGCATTCGGGCTATTTCTTTTGCAGAATAACCGGTAACGATTTCAAACTGCTTATTCCAACGGAGGAATTTTCTATTTTCATCATACCAGTAGAAAACACCCGGTAAGCTGTCAATCAGTTTGTCAGACAACTCTTTTTCCTGTTCAATCTGCTGTTGTGCTTTTTCCCGTTCTGTCAGATCTCTTATTACTGAAAGAAAACGACCATCGGGTAATTGCTGTGATCTTACTTCTGTTTCAACTATAGAATTGTCCTTTCGCCTCATCTTTCTTTGCTTCACCGTTGATTCTCCTGTTTGAAGGACATCATATCGTACGGGTTTTACATTTATTTCTTCCGGGGTCAGAATATCAGGTAAAGACATTTTCATTAATTCTTCTTTTGAGTAGCCCAGCAGATTAACAGAGCCAGTATTAACATCCAGAATTTTTCCTGTTGCATCATATAATGCGATAGCATCAACGGCCCTTTCTACAAGGGTCCGGTATTTTTCTTCGCTTTTCCTCAGTTCTTCTTCAGCATTTCGCTTATCAGTTACATCGATTGTTACACCCAGTAAAGCAGTAATATCACCTTCTGCATTCTTC
>JAJAZO010000090.1 GCA_026785745.1 Chitinophagaceae bacterium
CACCGATGCCGACAATATTCATCCAATGGCCTGAAGGAGAAAACTTCTTTGTAGCAAACATTACATGACCAACCACATTCATCTTAAATGGATTGTCATCCCAGAATTCAGCAATATGTTTTTGTTCATCAGTAAGACTGTCACCAACTGTCTTCACTTCTGTGAGGTAGCGGTAATATTCACTGTTCTTATTTTTAATATTATATGCCGGTGGTGGCGTTGGCCGGAATTGCGAAGCACTATCCATCACCATTGTTCTTATTTCCATCCAGTGAGGCTCTATTGCCTGTGCATACATAGGTGGAGTGGGTGTCCAGCGACCCTCTTCTTCTGTTACGGTATATTTTGGTGCAGTACGCAATTGTAAATAATTGTCTTTCTTACTCCAGCGAAGAATATGATTGGCTACTGAATCAGCTACTTTCCGGGAAGCTTTTTTCATGGCACTGCTCATGTGGGCAACAGATGCCATCGAATCTAACTGGTGAACATACTGCTGCATACTTCCTTCCGGAAAAGTAACAGCTTCACCTGCTTTGCAGAAGGCTAATAGTGCAGCGTATTGTAAATCTGCACCGGCAGTATCAATGCCCGGAAATGCAGGCAGATGTTTTATTTGTCCTGCAAGACTTTGAAAACGATTGTCGCCGAGTACCATCACTTCATAAGCAGCAATATTTGCATACACATAATTGCGGCTGGCAATCATCGGCGGAAAATTATTTTCCAGCACTACATTGTTCAGTTGCTTTACTGTTTTACAATACAGCAAAGGGTCGCTGATAAATTTTTTATAATCGGGTTTCTGACAGGATGTTATTAACAAACCCATCATGGCAACCGCCAGTATGCATCTCATTTTAGTAATATTAATAAGGAGTGAAAAATACATGCTGCGTTAGTAAAGCAGCAAAATGTAAGGACCTCTTATGCTTCGGGAGGTTGTTCGGGGCTATTGTGAGAGCCGGTGACAATAAAATTTTCAGGGCTGTTTATCTTTTGCATTGAAACGGCAACAGCTTTTTTTGTCATACCAGAAATATAGAACTCCTCACATTCGGTTATGTTATTCTTGGTTACGGAATGTTTCGGAGTATCAGACTTTTTTGCACCATCAGTACTTTGTAAATCGTTTGCCAGTTGAAAAAACTGATCTCTTGCCGATTCAATCCGGTGTTTATTTTCGTTGGCAATACATTTTACTACCAGCATACCATCCTGTACTTTACGTTTTACATATTTGTAATGCTGGCCATCAACGGTAATTTCTCCATCGCATCGTTCAAAATCTTTCCAGTCGGTTTGGTAAGGTAAATCAAGCGGCACTTTCATCTCAATCAGTGCAGCTTCATTGTAATCATTACTGTCAAACTTTGCTTCCAGTTTGGTATCAGCCTTTTGCTGTATCCAGTTCATTACAAAGCGGTACCCAAACCAGTTGAAAACAAGTATTAATAATAGTAATATGGCAGCAATCTTTTTCAAGCAGTTCTAATCGGGAACAAAATAAACAATTATTTTATAATGGGAAAATTCAAATTCAAAATGAAACTCTAATTAGGAAACTATTTACCCACCACAAACCTTTTCTGTTCCGGCCCAGCTATTTTGATGGTTAAACTTTTCCATTGCGGAGGCAATACTGATTTTATCTGAACAATGCCTTTAGCAGTAATTTCTAACCCGCCAAAACCCATCATTACACTTTGTAATATGCCACCGGCACCTGTTGCAAAATAGGGGTTGGTGCCTCCTTTGGTTTCTGCAATCACTCTGAACGGGGGGTTGAGGTTGGGCACATAAGCATCTTTAAACCAATGCCATGCTTTTTCCTTATCACCAAGCCTTGCATATAATAAGGTAAAGATGGCCTGTGTCATAGCCGGGGTTCCTTCATCAGGAATTTTCGTTTCGTAATACTCCAGGTCTTTACGTATTTGTTTGGGGTCGGTAATTTCTTTTAACGGGTATGATAAAAGATTTACATCGGCCTGCTTGATGCCTTCACCATTATAAGATGCATGTTCCCTTGTAACTCCGTTATCCATTTTAAGTATCGGAATGTTATTTGCCACATTCATCCAGTCTCCATCGGGATTAATGCCCAATACTTTTGCTGCTTCTGTTGCATACTGCAGGTTTGCTTTTGCTGCTGCATTGGTAAAAGCATTATTGTCAACATTCTCCGCCCATTCATCAGCAGCCACCACATTTTTTATATCATATTTGCCTGTACCATTTCTTTCTACCCGGCTTGCCCAAAAATCAGCGGTGGCAGAAAGGATTGGCCAGCCTTTTTCTTTCAGCCAGTTTTTATCCTGTGTTACACAATAATAATTCCATGCGGCTATGCCAACACAGGCAGTTATATGATGTTCAAACGGGCCACTTAATGCCCACACCGGCGTTTCTTCCACACCTGTTTCTGCACTTTCCCAGGGAAACATGGCACCTTTAAATCCTTTACTAAATGCATTTCGTTTTGCAGCATCTAATCGTTGAAAACGATATTCCATCATACTCTTTGCTAATTCAGGATGTAATATTAGTATGGCAGGAAACATCCACAATTCTGTATCCCAGAATACATGGCCATTATAGCCGAGGCCACTTAAGCCCATTGGTGATGGAGACAGTGCTGTTCCTTCTCTTGTAAAAGAATATAGATGATACATCATACTGTGAACATCCTGCTGGCTTTGTGCATCTCCTTCTATGGCAATATCACTTTTCCAGAGTTCATCCCAGGCCTTGTTATGAAAATTCAACAGCCGTTCCCGGCCTTCTAATTTTGCATAAATCGTTAATCGTTCTGCTTCATTTAACGGGTCGTCATGATGGGCAGAAGTAATAGACGAACCGGCAATAGAATAACGATAGGTTTCTCCGGCCTTTATTTTCCTGCTGAACTTCATCAGGTGCATATTGTTATCCCACATTTCATGTATCACTCTTGGCTCCTGGCCATGCGGCTCGCTGAATAAAAAAGTATTGGAGGCACACATCAGTAATTTTCCTGTCGGGCTTTTTGCGGAGGAAGTCAACAGGCTGATAACAACATGCGGCCTGTCAATTTCATTATAGTAATTCTCTACATCTTTTAATGCATCCGGTGCTTCCATCACACTGCTGCTGCTGATAGTTATATCTTTTTTAGCAGTAATAGTTATATCCATCAATACGGTAA
>JAJAZO010000091.1 GCA_026785745.1 Chitinophagaceae bacterium
GCCTCTGCTAATCCGGCATCCCCATGTACAAATTTGGTAACTTCTTCTGCCAGCCTTTTTTGTAATAATCTTTTACTGGCTTCTTCTTTATGTGCAAAAAGAATTGAATTTATTTCAGGTTGCGATAAGAATGTAAAAATCTTAATCCATTTTTCTGCGTCGGCATCACTGGCATTTAACCAAAACTGGTAAAATTGGTAAGGTGTAGTACGAACCGGATCAAGCCAGATGTTGCCACTTTCTGTTTTGCCAAACTTACCGCCATCTGCTTTTGTTATCAACGGGCAGGTAAAAGCAAACGTTTCTCCACGAAGTTTCTTTCTAATTAATTCTGTACCTGCAGTAATATTGCCCCACTGGTCAGAGCCGCCCATTTGTATTTTACAGTTATGATGTTCATACAACCACATAAAATCATATGCCTGCATGAGGATATAATTAAATTCTGTAAAAGATATTTCCTGGTCCTGCGCCATTCTGTCTTTAATAAAACCCTTGCTTAAAAGGTAACTGACAGTAAGGTATTTTCCCGCATCCCGTAAAAAATCTATAGTAGTAATCCCTCTAAACCAATCAGCATTATTAACAAGTAATGCGGCATTTTCCCCTGATTTAAAATCTAGAAAATGGCTCAACTGTTTACGGATACCTTCAACATTGTAGTTAACGTCTTCCTCCGTAAGGAGCTTGCGTTCTTCTTTTTTTCCAGATGGGTCCCCAATTAATCCTGTGGCTCCGCCAACAAGAGCAATTGGTTTATGGCCTGCCTTCTGTAAATGAACCAGCAATAAAATGGGCACAAGACTGCCAATATGAAGACTGTCGGCTGTTGGGTCAAAGCCTATATAGGCTGAAGTCATTTCTTTCTTCAGTTGCTCTTCCGTACCAGGCATGATGTCCTGTATCATGCCCCGCCATCTTAATTCTTCAATAAAACTCATTTGTAAAACAGTGATTTTCAGATTATACGCCGAAACATTCGGCGATGCAGATACAAAAGTAAGGCAGAATGATATTGACTGCCCCTATATGCAATATTTTTCTAATTAACTCGTTTTCAGTAATTAGTCGTTTTGCTCCACAAGCCTATGATTTTACGGGGCTAAAGACTATTTTTACACCAATCCCGTACGTATGAAAAGCTGACTTACTCTATTGCTTATTAGAAAATTCAATGAATGAAAACGAACCGCTTATACCTAACCCTGCTGACAATTTTATTTTTCTTTTCTGCTTCAGCACAATTCCGAAAATATTCTAACGAGTTTTTAAATATTGGCGCAGGTGCCAGGGGGCTTGCCATGGGCAGCTCACAAGTTGCATCGGTTGGTGATGGTACTGCCGGCTATTGGAATCCCGCCGGTCTTGTTGGCGTAAAAGACCATCCGCAAATAAACCTGATGCATGCAGAATACTTTGCGGGCATTGGCAAATACGATTATGTAGGAGTGGCACTGCCAACCGCCAACAATAAAAGAACGATTGGTATCACAGGGCTTCGGTTTGCAGTAGATGATATTATGAATACGTTATTCCTTGTTGAACCAGACGGATCTGTCAACTATAATAATATACAGGCTTTTTCTTCGGCTGACTATGCTTTCATTTTCTCTTTTGCTCAAAAACTGAAGGAGAGTGAGAAAAAGAATGTGCATTTTGGTGTTAACGCTAAAGTGATTCATCGAAATGTAGGCAAATTTGCCAAGGCATGGGGCTTTGGTCTTGATGCAGGTATGCAGATATTCAGCAATAAATGGCGGTTTGGCGTGGCTGCCCGTGACGTTACCAGCACCTTCAATGCCTGGTCTTTTACGTTTACAGAAAGAGAAAAGGAAGTATTATACCTGACAAATAATGAAATTCCTGTAAAGTCAACTGAACTTACGGCTCCGAGATTAGTCTTTGGTATAGCAAGAGAATTTAAGTTGGGCAAAAAATCAAGTCTGCTGGCCGAGGCCAATGCAGATGTTACATTTGATGGCCAGCGAAATACATTGATCAGCAGCGACCCGGTAAGTGTTGATCCAAAACTTGGATTAGAGCTGAACGTAAATAATGTTTTTTTTCTGAGAGGTGGAATCAATAATTTTCAAAAGGCTTTATCTGATGGCGATACATTGAACCAGAAGAAAGTCTGGATATACCAGCCCAGTGCTGGTGCCGGATTTAAAATTCAGAACGTAACGATTGATTATGCTTTTACCAATCTTGCTAATCAGTCAAACCCATTATTTACCCATGTGTTTTCGCTTCGGTTAAATATGGTTGGCAATAAAAAAAATAAATAAAAGAATCTGTACTTGATAAAATTTTGATTCAATGAAAAAACTTTTACTTCCGTTATTACTGCTTACAGGTTTACTGGCACAGTCGCAGGCATACAATAACGAATGGATTAATTACAGCAGAACCTATTATAAATTTAAAGTAGGTGCTACCGGTCTTTATCGCATTAGTCAGTCAACGCTTACTTCAATTGGCATTGGCAGTACTGCTGCCGAGCAATTCCAGTTATGGAGAAACGGAAGGCAGGTGCCATTATTTACTTCGGTGCAAACAGGGCCGCTTGGTGGGGCTGATTATATTGAATTCTGGGGCGAAATGAATGACGGAAAACCGGATAGTGTTCTTTACAAAAACCCGGATCATCAACTTAATAATAAATGGAGTCTTGAAACTGATACGGCAGCATTTTTTCTTACCGTAAACCCTTCTGGCGGAAATGCCAGGTTAGTAC
>JAJAZO010000092.1 GCA_026785745.1 Chitinophagaceae bacterium
GATGCTGGTAATTACAGCCAGTGATTGTGGCTATACCAATCAATACGAGGAACTCCAAAAATTATCTGATAAATACAAAGACAAGTTGGTCATTATTGTCTTCCCGGCCAATGATTTTAAAGAACAGGAAAAAGGAACCGATACGGACATAGCGGCGTTTTGTAAAAAAAACTATGGTATTACATTTTCGCTGGCACAAAAATCTGTTGTGATAAAATCAGCAAATCAAAATCCGGTTTTTCAATGGTTAACCGATTCAGCTAAAAACGGCTGGAACACCAAACCGCCCGGCTGGAATTTTTCTAAATATTTGGTCAATGAACAGGGAGTGCTTACAAATTATTTCGGATCTTCCATTTCTCCAATGAGTGATGATGTGATGAAGGCGATTAAAAACTAAATAAGTATTCAACCTGTGTTTACCAAAGCGTACATCGAAAAATATTTCACTGCGGAAAAACAGGAAAGTCTCTTATTCCTTTTAATTGGAGTGTCGGGAATGATAGCTGCCATTGTCTTCTTTCTTTTTCTGAAAACTAATTTTTATAAAGATGCAGCCATTTTATTATTGGTAATCGGATTATTATCGGGAGTGGTTGGATACACCGTTTATAAAAGAAGTGATAGCGACCGGCAAAGAAATGTATATGCTTTTGATATGAATCCATCCCAACTAAAAGAAAAAGAACTACTCCGGATGAAAACGGTGATGAAAAATTTTGTTGTTTACCGCTATTTAGAAATATTTCTTTTATTAGTTGTTGCAGCCCTTTACATTTATTTTATCAAAGATTTCAAGCATGATTTCTGGAGAGGCTTTGGCCTGGCCCTCGCTGTTATGGCTTTGCTGGCATTAGTGGCCGATTATTTTGCAGAAAAAAGAGGAAAGGTTTATACAAAAGGGATAGAATCATTTATACAGGATAAGGCATGAGCTATAACGACATAATTGGAACTATTGGTGTTGGACTAATACTGCTGGCTTACTTCTGCAATACTTTCGGCTGGATAAATGGCAAAAGTAAATTGTTTTTTCTTTTAAATATTGCAGGTGCAGGGCTGGCCTGTCATGCTTCATGGCTTATCAACTACTGGCCTTTTGTAATATTGGAAGGTACCTGGCTTGTAGTTTCTGTTATTGGTCTGTTTAAAAACTACAAGCAGGGTTTATAGATTGATCCCGGTAATCTGACAAACGGGGAGGTTAGTACTGGCATTATTTAATATACAATTTCTTCTCCCTCAAAAGGGGCTTTTGCAATGACTTTTCAGACACTTACCTTTGCCCCTCCCAACGATTTACCTGCCTTTCAACCCATCTAGTTTATGAGCAAAAAGATTCAATCGGCACTTATTTCTGTTTTCTACAAAGACGGATTAGAGAATATTTTACAACTGCTGGCCCAAAACGGTGTAACTATTTATTCTACCGGCGGTACCCAAACCTTTATTGAGAAACTGGGAGTGAAAGTGGTACCCGTGGAAGACCTGACCACTTATCCTTCGATACTGGGTGGCCGTGTAAAGACATTACACCCTTCTGTGTTTGGCGGCATACTTGGAAAAAGAGATGATGATACCCATGTGCAGGAAATGAAGCAGTACAACATTCCGGAAATTGACCTGGTGATTGTGGACCTGTACCCGTTTGAAGAAACGGTGGCTTCTACTACTGCCGAAAAATCCATCATTGAAAAAATTGACATCGGTGGCCCATCTATGATAAGAGGTGCAGCTAAGAATTTTAAGGATGTAGTGGTGATAGCGGCAAAAAAAGATTATGCCGAACTGGAAAAATTGCTGAAAGAACAAAAAGCTGAAACAACACTGGAACAAAGAAAATCATTTGCTGCCAAAGCATTTGAAGTGGTGGCGCATTATGATGTGGCAATTGCAAAATACTTTAACCCTTCGGAGTCGTTATACTTTCTGGAATCCATCCCCAGCCCGAAAACAATGCGGTATGGTGAGAATCCTCATCAGTTGGGAGTTTTTTATGGCGATTTAAGTAAACTGTTTGAGCAACTAAATGGTAAAGAACTTTCGTATAATAATTTGGTGGATGTGGATGCGGCAATGCAATTAATTAAAGAATTCAACGATACGACTTTTGCCATTATCAAGCATACCAACGTCTGCGGTGTGGCACAACGTTCAACTGTAAAGGAAAGCTGGGATGCGGCACTGGCTGGCGACCCTGAAAGTGCTTTTGGTGGTGTACTTGTTTGTAATGGAACTATTGATAAAGGAACGGCAGAAGCTATCAACGAAATTTTGTTTGAAGTATTGATTGCTCCCGCCTTTGATACAGAGGCATTGGCTACTTTAAAATCGAAGAAGAACAGGATACTGTTACAACTGAAAGCACAGCCGGTAGCAAAAGAGCAATATAAATCTGTTTTGAATGGTGTATTAAAACAAGGAATTGACGAAGGAAACTATTCTGAGCCGATAGCTATCGGCTGGAAAGAAACCGGGGGAAGAGAATCGGCTACAAATGAAAAAGAAGATTTGATATTTGCCAATCTTATTTGTAAGCATTTAAAATCAAATGCCATTGCATTGGTAAAAAATAAACAATTGATCGGTAAAGGCTGCGGACAAACCAGCCGGATTGATTCTTTACGTCAGGCAGTAGAAAAGGCAAAACAATTCAATTTCGATTTGACGGGTGCAGTAATGGCCAGCGATGCTTTTTTTCCTTTTAATGATTGTGTAAAACTGGGGCATGAAGCAGGCATTACTGCTTTTATTCAACCCGGTGGTTCAATAAGAGATAATGATTCAATTGAATATTGTAAAGAAAATAACCTAGCGATGGTGATTACAGGGCTAAGACATTTTAAGCATTAACCCCCAAACCCCATAAAGGGGAGTTGCCAGGCACAGGCCAGCATATTTGAAGACGCTGACTGTTTGTGATTATTCTTAATAAAGCGAATGAACCTTTTTGATTTTCATAAAACCATTCTTCAATCATCTGCTGATACATTAAAAAGGTTATCGGTATTTAATCCGCTGACCATTCGTAAAAAGGGAACAAGGTCTAAAGCCATTTTTGCATTAGCACTAGTTTGTGTGTTGTGGGGTACCACCTGGATTGCATCTAAAGAAGGTGTACGCCACATGCCAGCCCTTCAATTGGCTGCTATCCGTCAGTTGATAGCCGGGGTATTATATGTTGGCTTTTTTCTTTACAAAGGAATGCCATTGCCTAAAGGAAAAGAGTGGATACCTGTATTAGTATTGAGCTTCCTGAACTTTATTATGAGCAATGGTCTCAGCACCTGGGGTGTTAAATATATTTCAGCCGGGCTTGGTTCCATCATGGGTGCTATCTTTCCTCTTTGGTTAGTTATTATCGGTTTGTTTGTATCTAAAGAAAAAATTCCGCAAAAAGCTCTTATCGGTTTATTGCTTGGCTTCGCCGGTGTCTGTGTTATTTTTTATGAGCATCTGCAGGATTTTTTTATACCCGATTTTCGTTTTGGTATTATCCTGTCGCTAATCGCTACCTGGACATGGGCCTTTGCCACTCTCTACACAAAAAAACAAGCAGCAAGGTTTAATCCCTACTTTAGTCTTGGTCTGCAAATGCTGATATCTGGAATTTGCCTTTACACTTTTACAAGCCTTACAGGTAATACTATTCCGGTAACAAAAATTCCGTGGGAGTCGTGGGCTTCTATTGCTTACCTTATCCTCTTTGGTTCACTGATTGCATTTATTTGTTACCTGTATGCGTTACAAAATCTTCCTACAGAGCAGGCATCTATTTATGCGTATGTAAATCCAATGGTAGCTGTATTATGCGGCTGGCTGATATTTAATGAAAAGGTCACCATCTTTATTACTGTTGGTGGATTGGTAACCTTGCTGGGTGTGTACTTAGTGAATAAAGCATTTAAAGGGGTGCCGGCATCGGAACAACCAGAAACGGAGGGCATTTAATCCGGTCTAATGGTCACCGACTTACTGCATACTTCCCCGATGAACTGATAATAAATTTCTCTCCATCCTTTAAATCGTTCATCGGTTCCTAAAAAGGTATTGTGCCAGATACTAATAAAGGTTCCGTTTACTTTTTTTACCTGTTGGTAATAATGTCTCATTTCTTCCAATGCCTGTGCGGGAGAAAATTTTTGCTCAAAAAAGGAGTTGGCTTCCATATAGCAAAATGGATACAGCAGTAAATTAGTCGTTTCTTCTTTTTGCAAATCATACCAATAAAAAGAACAAGCCACCGATGCCCGAAAACCATTTATACTGCCATAGCCCATGGAGAAATCTTCTTTAATACCGGCATCAATAAGATACCGGAAGGTTTGTGGTAATGTAAACCGGATAAAATGCTGACGGGATGCAGTGATTTTTATGGTAGCAATATTTTCAATAGTTTGTTTTTCATTTTTTATCAATGAAGTATCATCTCCGCTTTGCCAGGAAGGGTGAACCCCGATACTGTATTTATCAGCATGTTGTTTTATTAATACCTGCAGTGATGTTTCTTTCGGTAAAATATTTCTATCATACTTTCCTGTTTTTGCCGGAACAAGAAAAAAATAACGGGGCTTAAATGTATGTGGCCGATGCAGATTGTCAATCCAATCATAAGAATCAAACGGATCTGGCTCCTGGTTATCTAAAACTTTCCGCCGCAATGAAAATTTGTCCCATTTCCCTCTCAATAAATCTTTAACAGCCGCCCCGGCACTCCGCCACCATTCTTTGTGCTTGTACGAATAAGCTTCGTCAATATCGTAAGTGGGGATAAAAGTGAATGGTGTTCCGATAGCTATCGGGAGGTGAGTGGTGAATGAAGGAAATTTTTGTTGTAACGATTTTTTAAACTGTTCCAGCCAAATATTAATTAAAGGAAGAGTAAGAAAACCTTCTTTAAATGCAAGGGAATTTTCATGTGCATAGCGGCCATACATATCTTTTTGATGAGGTAGATACTCTTCGTAGCGGCTGAGTAAATAAAAAGTGGCGGCAAAAATATCAAACGGGAACCCGATAGCTATCGGGTCTCCTGCTGTTTTAAAGAATGCTTTCTGACCATTTGTTTCAAAACAATCAATAGCCTGTGGTTTAATTCCTTGTTCGAATAATAAGAAGTGAGGTTGCAGATAAAATTCATCACCCGTAAATTTTTCTGCACTGTAATTTATCCGGCAACCCGGATAAGTCAAAAATTCCTCTTTCTTATCAGTAACCTGAAAGGGGTTTCCAATCAGTTCTTTACCGATAAAATCGCAGATATATCGCAGCCGGTGTGTTATGGATGAACTGTAAACGATCATATTGCTTAATTCTTCGCCAAACGTATATACTCTTCTGCTTCCAGTTCAATTTGTCTTAGTATTGCTCTAATAAGCAGTCTTGAAATATTTTCTACGGGGTGATGTGGTAAAGTAGTGTACCGTCCATCGGCATGTTTGTAGAAACGATGGCTACCTTTCTGTCTTGCGATTTGAAAACCCAGTTTCAGCAAGAGCTTCTCGAACTCTTTGGCAGATACAACTGGCAATTTGCTCATACAGCTATCGAAATTTGTTGTGTTCCTATGAACTGGGAATTTATTTTTTCTCTTCTTCAGTCATTGTTTCAAAACATAATTCAAGCACCTCTTTCAACCGTACAGAAAGTTCATCCAATGTTTTTGCCTGTGTATAAGCACCTGGGTCATTGGGAATGGTGCCGATATAATAACCAGACTCCGAATCCTTTTCAATATGTGCTGTATACAACTGTTCCATACTACCTCCTTTGGATAACAAGGTACAAAAATTATTTTCCATATTTCTCCTTCCACAACTGGTTAAATGATTTCTTTGGAAATTCCATCTTACCCCGGTGTTCTTTCCAGCCCTTCACTACGCTGTTGACTACCCAATTCTTAGTAGCACCACCTGCCATGTTCATCCATTTGCGGCGCAGCATTCCCTGCTTCCACATTTTCCAGGCCATTTTTTCACCAAATGAACTATGGCCTTCTTCCACCGCTTCATGCCTGTTCTCCAATAGCAATTCATGCAGATTGATTTTCACTGCACACACTTCTGTACAATTACCGCAAAGGGATGAGGCATAACTAAGATGTTTCCACTCACCCAAATCTTTTAAATGAGGTGTAATGACAGATCCTATCGGACCGCTGTAAGGTGTGGCATAAGTATGCCCCCCGATGTTTTTATAAATAGGACAGGCATTTAAACAAGCACCGCAACGGATACAGTATAAACTTTCCCTTTGTTTTTCATTGGCCAATATATTAGTACGGCCATTGTCCAGCAGTATCACATACATATCTTCCGGGCCATCTGTTTCGTTGGCTTGTCTTGGGCCGCTGATAATTGTATTATACACCGTTACTCTTTGCCCGGTACCAAAAGTAGCCAGCAAAGGCCAGAACAAAGCCAGGTCTGCCATCGAAGGAATTACTTTTTCAATGCCGGCAATTACAATATGTGTCTTTGGCATAGAGCAGCTTAACCTTGCATTGCCTTCATTTTCTGTAACGGCTATTCCCCCGATGTCGGTAATAATAAAATTGGCGCCGGTTACTCCTATTTCTGCCTGCACATATTTATCACGGAGTATATCTCTTGCCACTAACGTAAGTTGCTCAGGAGTTGCTTTTGGGTCCGTACCTAATTTTTCAGCAAAGAGTTTTGCCACATCCTCTTTACTCTTGTGCATGGCGGGAGTTACAATGTGATAAGCCGGCTCACCATCTAATTGCTGGATGTATTCTCCCAAATCGGTTTCCACACTTTCAATGCCATTCTTTTCTAAAAATGCATTCAGGTGAATTTCTTCTGTCACCATGCTTTTGCTCTTCACTAATGTCTTGCAATTCTTTTCTTCACATATTTTTTGAATGGCATCTAATGCCTGTTGTGCATCTTCAGCCCAGATAACTTTTGCACCTCTTCTTGTAATGATGGCTTCAAAAGTTTCTAATTGTTTGTCGAGGTTTTCGATGGCCTTCCATTTGATGTTCTTGGCCATTTCCCTCGCCAGGTGAACATCAGAAAATTGCTCCTTGCCCTGTGGCACTACAGCATTGTACTTACC
>JAJAZO010000093.1 GCA_026785745.1 Chitinophagaceae bacterium
CCACGGATACACATACACATAGTCAGGTGTCATCAGCCGGCCAATACTATTTTCAGGATAACCCAGCAATGACAAGGTTATTTTTCTTTCCTCCGGATCCAGCAGTTTGATTAATTCTCTTACCACATTACTTGGCAGTTCTTCTAAAAAATCTGTACGGTCATCCGCCGGTAAGTCATTGAGTAATGAAGCAGTTGTATTGGGAGGTAATTCATGTATAACTCTTTTTTGTACAGACAGGTCGAGTATTTTAAAAACACTGGCCGCCCGGTGTACGGACATGCTGGCAATGATGTTGCTTTCATAATCTGGAAATTCCTCCACTAATACGGCCACATCGCTGATGTTCTGGTCATCCAGGAATTCCCGTATCTGCAGCTTATCTTCTGTTTTGATAATAGCTTCAAACTGTTCCTGAAGTGTGTGTTGTTCCAGTTCTAATGACATGCTTCAAAATTAGATAACTCTTCGGTAAACTCAGAACTAAAAGGTAACAGATAATAGTGAACAGCCGTCTTTTAAATGTAAGAAGAGCCGTTTGAATTTTCGGAGCTTGCAATTGTAAGGTATTTCCGATCTTCGAAAGAACTATCATTTATTAATTATCATCTGTCATCTGTTATGGTTCTTCCTTTCTTATTCATTGCCCCCACTACTTCTATGGGCCGGGGTGTTTTTACTTCAGAAGATATTGCTGCGGGAACGGTAGTAGAAGTGGTACCGGTAATTGTTATGAGCAGCGAGGAAAGGAAATTACTGGATCAAACGCTGCTGCATGATTATATTTTTGCATGGGGTGATGATGAGACGCAATGTTGCATGGCGTTGGGCTATGTGCCGGTGTATAATCATTCTTACAAAAGTAATTGTGAGTATGAAATGGATTTTGAACAACAACTGATAAGCATCAAAGCTATTCAGCCTGTAAAAGCAGGCGAGGAATTATTTATTAACTACAATGGCGACTGGAATGACAGCAAGCCACTTTGGTTTGAAGTAAAATAGCACTACTAAAAGCAGGCTGTTAAGTGTAATAAAAAACCGTGTCGCCTCAGGCAACACGGTTTAGCATATAGTAATAAATTCAAGTAATTATTGAATGAAATTAATCTGTCCCCTGATTTCTCCACCGGGATAAGCTGGTGTGTGAATGTTCATATAATAAACTCCGTTTAAAATATCCTGTTCTTTCACAGCTACACCATCAGCCAGTAATGTACCGCTAATCGTACCTGATCTTAAGAAAGTGAATCTACCGTTTGTTCTTTGAGGAAAAATGCTATTAGAAGTGTGAACTATATTCTGTACTATCCCGGCAGCAAAACCTGAAGGTGCTAAACCGTGAATGTGTATAAGCGATACCGAATCAGTAAGACCAGACCAGGTAACTTTATAAGTGAGTGTACGGGTTTCTTTAGAATAACGAACATCCATAGTTCCTAAGGCAGGCGAAGGAACAGCCGGTGTTTCCTGGGCACCACTCAATATAATGCCAGTTTTTTCGTAGTCAGTAGTTGTCCTTTTTTCCGCATTTTTTTCGCAGGAGGTCATGCTAAATACAAGTACAAAAAGCAGTGATGTTAAAACAGTTAGTTTAATCAATTTCATGATGGAGAGATTTGAAGTAAAAATAAGAAGTTTTTCTTAATGGTGATATTTTTCAGGAAATACGTAACGGACTGTGGGTAAACTGTTTATTTCAGCTTGTTTTTTATCTCCTGTAGCTTTAGCAGTGCCTCAACCGGGGTCAGCCGGTTAATGTCGGCTCCTTCCAGCAGTTTTCTAATCTCATCAAAGGTTTCCGTGTGGGCATCAAAAATGGAAAGTTGCATCCGATGGCTATCGGATTTGGGAGCCGTTATCCCTTTTATTTTTGTATCCATGCTCTTAGCAGTACCCGAAGAGTCAGTTTTTCCATTTTCATGAATACTCTCTAAATGTTTCAGAATTTCATTAGCCCTGTCAATTAAAGAAGGTGGCATTCCCGCCATTTTTGCTACATGAATACCAAAACTATGGGTGCTGCCCCCTCTTGCTAATTTTCGCAAAAAAATAATCTTATTTCCAACTTCTTTGTTGGTGATATGAAAATTCTTTGCCCGTGAAAATTTTTCTTCCAGTTCATTTAATTCATGGTAGTGAGTGGCGAATAATGTTTTGGGTTGATGAGGAGAGTTATGCAAATGCTCTGCAATGCTCCAGGCAATAGAAATGCCATCGTAAGTAGAAGTACCTCTCCCTATCTCGTCTAATAAAATTAAACTTCTGTCGGTGATATTATTGATGATAGAAGCTGTTTCATTCATCTCCACCATAAAAGTAGATTCGCCACCGGATAAATTGTCTGATGCGCCAACTCTTGTAAAGATTTTATCCGTCAATGAAATTTTTGCTTCTGTAGCCGGAACAAAACTCCCGGTATGTGCCATTAAAGTGATGAGTGCAGTTTGCCGGAGCAAGGCAGACTTACCACTCATATTGGGTCCGGTGAGAATGATTAACTGCTGTTCCGTTTTGTTTAATTCCAAATCATTGTGGATATAACTTTCACCAATTGGCAGGTTTCTTTCTATTACCGGGTGCCGGCCTTCTGTTATAATCAATTCATCGCCGGTATGCAGTTGTGGTTTTTTGTACTGGTATTGAATGGCATTATTTGCAAAGCAGCAAAGGCAATCCTGTATGGCGAGCAAATTACCGTTGATTTGAACCGGTGCCAGGTAGTCAGACAATTCATTTAGCAAGGCTTCAAATAATTCCCCTTCGATTTTTAAAATTTTTTCTTCTGCACCGGTAATTTTTTCTTCATATTCTTTTAACTCGGGAGTAATATACCGTTCGGCATTGGCCAGTGTTTGTTTCCGCATCCATTCCGGCGGTACTTTGTTTTTTTGAGAATTGGTTACTTCCAGATAATAACCAAACACATTATTGAATCCAATTTTTAGTGAACCGATGCCCGTACGTTCTGCTTCTTTTTGTTGCAGCTGGGTAAGGTACTCTTTACCACTATGAGAAATTTTTCGCAACTCATCCAATTCATTGCTGACACCACTGTTCATCATCCCGCCTTTGGCGGCTAAGGCGGGCGGATTGTCAACTATTTCTTTGAAAATCTTATCAGCAATATAAGGACAAGGGTTTAGTGCATCACCGAGTCGTTTCAAATATTCATTGGAGGATGAAAGGCAAAGTTGTTTAATGGCTTCCACTTGCTTCAATCCTCTTGATAATTGCAATACTTCCCTCGGATTGATTTTCTTCATTGGAATTTTGGAAACCAATCGTTCTATATCGCCGCATTGTTTTATGTGTTGTGAAATCTTTGTTCTGAAATCCGTTTCTTTTATCAGGTACTCAACTGTATCAAGTCGTTCGTTTATTTTATAAATATCTTTTAATGGAAATACAATCCATCGTTTCAATAATCTGGCTCCCATTGGAGAAACGGTATTATCCAACACACTCAGTAAAGTGTGGTTACCTTCGGAATTGCCGTATACCAATTCAAGATTACGGATAGTAAACCGGTCCATCCATAAAAAATCATCCTTGTCAATTCTTTGTAAAGAAGTGATGTGTTGTAAATTCGGATGCTCCGTGTCCCGCAGGTAATGAATAATAGCACCGGCGGCTATCAATCCATTTTTCATATCATCTACACCAAAACCTTTAAAGGAATGTGTTTGAAAATGTTTCAGCAAGCTGTCTTCTGCATATACATGATCAAATACCCATTCGTCTAAAGTGTAAGTATAAATTTTGCTATTGAAATATTCTTTGAATTTCTTTTGCTGATGCCGTTGAAAAACCACTTCCGCCGGTTTAAAACTTTGCAGTAATTTATCAGCATATTCCCTGTCGCCTTCGGCAATAAAAAATTCGCCGGTTGAAATGTCTAAAAAGGCCAGACCGTATTGCTCGTTATCTGCAAAGTGAATGGCGGCGAGAAAATTATTAGTATGATGTTCCAGCAGTTTATCATTTACTGTAGTTCCGGGTGTCACCATATCAGTCACACCTCTTTTTACAATGCCTTTGGCTTGCTTCGGGTCTTCTAATTGGTCGCAGATGGCGACACGATGACCGGCCCTTACTAATTTATGCAAATAGGTATCTAAAGCATGATGGGGAAAGCCTGCCAGTTCTGATGATGAAGCCGCCCCGTTATTTCTCTTTGTCAATGTAATGCCCAGCACTTGTGAAGCCACTATTGCATCCTGCCCGAAGGTTTCATAAAAATCCCCGACACGAAACAACAAAATTGCATCCGGGTATTTCTGCTTGATAGCCCGGTGTTGCATCATCATTGGTGTATCGGAAAAGGCTGTTTTTGACATAGGAGACAAAAATAAGGAAGTGTTTATGTAACCCTTATTCTTTCTGCATCAGGTTAGAAACAAAAAATGCCATGAAAAAGTTCCTCCTGATTTCCGGGACATTACTTTCTTGTGCCTTATCAAATGCACAGGACACTAGCAGAGTAGATGCCACCATTAATAATGCTACCGTTTATTTCGGCTACGGTGCCGAGCTAACCCACCAATCCAAAGTAAAAGTGGACGCTGCGACGAAAATAATCGTCATCAGCCAGCTGAGTATCAGTATTGATATAAATAGCCTGCAGATAAGTGTGCCGGAAGATGTGGCACTCCTGTCGCAGCATTATAAAGTGTATTATCCAATTGTACCGCCGGTTGTAAAAAGCAAAGAAGTAGAAAGGCTGGAAGACAGTATTGGATTGGTGCAGAAAGAAATTACCCGGATTGATAACCTGATTGGGATTGAACAAGAGATTTTAACCAAAACTGGTTTACTGATTGAAACGACCATCAACACCAGTGGTAATAAAACAATAACCAGCGATGAAGTGCTGAAACTATTGGAATATTACAATACTAAAATCGAGAAATCGAAAACCAATATTTATAATCATAATCAGAACAGGCTGGCACAGAATAAAAAGATTGACGATATAAGAAAGAGAATCGCCGCCCTCTCAACTGTTATTCCTGTAAAACAAAAACCATACGGACAGGTTTTTCTACAAGTAATGTGCAAGCGGTCAGGAGAAATTCCGGTTGATTTATCTTACTACACTACCAATGCCGGATGGACAGCCGTGTATGATGTACGGGTAAATTCAAAAACCAATAAAGTGAAACTGGTGTACAAAGCTTCATTGACACAGACAAGCGGTATAGACTGGAAGAAAACAAAATTGACCCTGAGTACAGGTACGCCAAATTTTGGTGTAACAGCTCCAATAC